>JAZDIS010000243.1:0-2783 GCA_043804705.1 Pseudomonadota bacterium
GATCAGGCCGCGGGGGCCGCTGACCGTGGCTTCCAGTTGTTTCTTGAACTGATTGGAGATGACCAGTTCCTTGGGCAGATTGACAATCTCCACCGGAATGTAAACCGTGGTGTCGACCTTGTCCTCACCCACCACGAAATACCAGAGGAGGATGGCGAAGATCAGGGAAATGAGCTTCAGCCCCCAATTGTTCGGCCAGTTGAGGAGGTTTGGGGTGGGCAGGCGCCGGATTATTTGTTGAGCCAGTTTTTCCATAACAGGGGGGTCGTGTTCTCCTTGGGAACAAAGATTGCGTCAAGTCGGCTTCTGAGAGCGTTTTCGTCGAGATCGGAGGTCATGGCTCCGTGCTGGACAAGAGAAATTTTTTGGGTTTCTTCCGAGATCACGATGATCACCGCGTCGGTTTCCTCGGAAAGGCCGATGGCTGCCCGATGGCGGGTGCCAAGCTGTTTGCTGATGTAAGGGTTTCTGGTAAGAGGAAGCAGGGCTCCTGCGGAACGGATTCGGCCATCATGGATGATTACCGCGCCGTCATGGAGGGGGGCTGTGGTCTGGAAAATGCTGACCAACAGCTGCCTGCTGACGATGGCGTCCAGGCTGTGGGCGGACTCGATGTAGTCATTAAGCCCTGTTTCCCGTTCGATCACGATGAGGCCGCCGATCTTGCGTTGGGCCATTTGCTGTGCCGCCCTGACAATCTCGAGCAGAATGTGCACCATGTTTTCCTGCGGTTTGGAAAAAGTGGTTTGCCCGACTTGGGTGAGGGCTCGCCGGATATCCCGCTGGAAAATGATAATGATGATCAGGAAGATGGAGCTTAAGAAAGTCCCCAGCAGCCAGTACAGGGTCAGAAATTCGAGCTCCCGCGCGGCAAAATAGAGCGAGATGAGAACCACGATGCCGGCCAGCATCTGGACGGCGCGGGTTCCCCGGATCAGCAGCATGATACGATAGATGATGAACGAAACGATCATGATATCGAATATGTCTTGCCAGCGGAGTGACTGTGCGAATTCCAGCATCGTGGTTCGGGTTCCGTCAATAAAAAAATCTGGGGATGGAAGCGTTGAAAATATCTTTGACTTGTAAAGTAAACGAAAAGCAGGGCGCCAGGCAAGGGGCATGAGTGAATTTTTTTAAAAAAATTGGGGGGATCGGTTGTGGTTTCGTAAAAAAGCAAGGGTGTTTTTTGGCGAAAAGCTCCTCGCGCGCGCCCAAAAAACATTCCGGCAACCTGGCCGCCTGGCTGTCGTTCCAACGGGAGGTTAATCCGGCCCGGTGTTGTTTAGGGTCAGGGGAGGGTGCACGATGGGGCGGCAAGAAGAGCGAAGGGGGGTCTGGAGATATGCCGGTGTGGTGCTTTTTTAGTGGAAAAAAGGGCGCCAGCGTAAAATGGACCACCGCCGGTGGCGTTTTTTGGCAAAAAACAGCGGCAGGGCAAGGGCGGTATTACGGAGAGCAAGCAAGAGGGCCGGCCAACTCTCTGACTTGCCGAAGCAGCCGCAGTCAAGGGGGAGCAAGAGATGGCCGCCGGAGGCAGTCAGTATGGAAACGGTAAAGAGGAGGTAAAGCGCCCCCATGGCTGCGGCGGATATTTCAAGATGGATACCGCTTACGGCCCAAAGGCCCAGAAGAATCTCCAGCCATGGAAGCCAGCGGGCCAGGAGAATGACCATCTCGAGGTTGAGTATGCCCTGCTCATGCAGGGCCTCCAGTAATTCTCCCACCCCTGCTTCGCGGAGCTTGAGAATTGCGGCAATAAGGAGCAGTAAGGCGGCCAGGTGATAGCCGGCCAGGATAAGCAGGTCCAGCGGGGTCGCTGCCGCCGGACCTGCTTCTTTATTGGGGGAGCGCGGCGATGCGATGGTCGTAATGTTCCGCATGGCCTTCCCAGAAGATCATGAGTTCGTCAACCAGCGTGTTCAGTCTCTGTACCTGATCGGAGACCTCTTGGACTGTCGCTGCACTCTCCTCCGACATGGCGGCAAGCGACTGAACCGACGAGTCAACGGCGGATATGGTTTGGTTGACCTTGTCCTGATTGTCTGCTTGGCTGTTTGAGTTTTCCGTGATCTTCTCCATTTGCTGGGCAACATTGCGCGTTGCTTTGCTCACCTCGGGGAAGGTAGTTTTCAGAGTGGAAATCACGGCCTCGCCCTCGTGGATCTCTTTGTCGAGCCGGCCGATGACTTCGGCCGCTTTTTGGGAGGCTTCCGAGGCCCTAGTCGCCAACCGGCGGACTTCATCCGCCACCACAGCAAAACCTGCGCCCGCCTCGCCGGCTCGCGCTGCCTCCACCGCGGCATTCAGGGCGAGCAGATTGGTTTGGAAGGCGATATCTTCGATTACCCTGACCAGGGAGGATATTTCCCGATCCGCGTCTGCCATGCCGGACATGGCTTCCACCACCTTGTGAATAATATCTTCTGCCTGGTTGGCGGTGGCCAAGACCTGTTGGGTCGATTTTCCAGCGGATTTGGCGAGTTGCAGGTTTTCTCCCGCTTGGGCGGCAATGGTTTTGGTGGAGGCGGTTATTTGGTCGAGGTGGGCGGCTGATTCGGAGGTTTCGGCGCTGAGCTGGGTGGACATGTCGGCGATATAGGCCATGGAGGAAAGCAGGGCGCCTGCCGCCGTGGAGGATTCGGCGGACATGGCGGCCAGCTTTTTGGACATGTTCGAGACCAGGAGGAAGGTGACGCAACCCACGCCGGAAAGTATGACAAAGGCAATCAGCAGTGCCTTGGCCATCAGGGAGCTGATGGCGAGAATGTGATGGGTGTTCC
>JAZDIS010000244.1:0-4991 GCA_043804705.1 Pseudomonadota bacterium
GTTTTTGATGATGGAATCCAGGGAACCCTCCATGAAAATTTCAAATTTCGTGGAGGCCTTCTGAGTGATGTAGAGCGGTCCGTGGTTTTTTCTGGCGAGGATATTCTTGATGTCGGCGATATGGGTATCGGCTGCGATCAGCAGGAGGGGTTTATTGCTGTTGGGAGGCATGGTAAAGATGTCGAAATCTATTTTCCGGTCTTCCGCAAGGAGATACTCGGTGGAGATGCGGATAAATTTCTTGGATTGGGGGGTCATGTTGACGGTCTCTCCTCCGGAATTTTCATGGCGCGCAGTGCAGCCCGGCGTTTTGCCCGTTTTGCCCGTTTTGCCTTAGATAGGCGGCAAGCTGGGAGAAGCTGCAGCCATAGGCCTCAACCGCCTCCTGTTTTCCCTTCACCCGGAAGGAGTATTTCTTGAAAAAAAGCCCTGGTTCAAGGAGATGTGCGGCGGCGTCGCAGCCCATCACAAGGTCCAGGGCCTCCTGCCGGTTGGTCAGGCTTTCCAGGCGAAAGGCCACGTTGACCACGTCCCCGATCACGGTATAGTTGCTCTGCCCGTCCTGGGCAAGGTTTCCCAGCATGGCCTCGCCGGTATTGAGCGCCGCCCCGATCTGCTGGGGCCAGGGAAGATCCGGAACCTTTCTGCTGAGATCATTGGTGAATACATTAATGGCAATAGCGGTTTTCAGCGCCTGGTGGATGTTGTCCCGGAGATCCGGCCCTGCCCACAGGGCCATGACCGCGTCGCCGATGAATTTATCGACAATCCCCCCGTGCGTGTCCACCAGCTTGCTGACCCCTCCGGTCCAGTGCTGGAGGAGCTGGGAAACCCACTGGTCCCCCATGGTTTCCGACAGTTTGGTGAAATCATGGATGTCACAGATCAGGATGGTGATGATCTGCTTCTGGACAAAGGCCACGGTCATTTCATCGAGCTCCTGGGCGGTTGGCGCTGCCGGCCGGGCCGGGATTGCATTCTGATGGAACAGGAGACGGGTGCTGCCGATGCCGATGCAGTCTCCATTTTGCAGGGTGATTGGGGTATGGATTTTCCGGCCGTTGATAAAGGTGCCGTTGGAGCTTCCCAGATCGATGAGATTGAAATGGCCGTTCTCTTCCCTCTGGATCATGGCATGTTTTCTGGAGACCCAGGAGTAGGGCAGCGTGATGTCGGTGCTGGTCACCCGGCCCAGGGTATAGGTAGTGGTGTCGGCGTCGAGCAGCCAACGATGGTCCTTGCTTTCCTGGGCGCCAAGAAGGGTGAGGGTGGCTGGTGATTCCGGTTGCGCGGTCATGGTAGTCGGAGGGCCTTTTTACCCGTGGCTCTGGATGAGGCTGATGATTTCCTCGGGTTCGGCAAAACGACCGGCCTCTTTTTTTGAAAAAACCAGGCGGCCATCGGCTATGATGTCGTAGACGCCGCCGGCGCCGGGAACAAGTTCAACCTCGGCGGCGAATTGTTTCCTGAGTTCGGCTTCCAGCCTGGAAGCCCGTGGCAGATAGTTTCATTGCGCGCAGTAGGTGATGGTGATCTTCATGACGGGTTTCCCGGGTGAAAATATTATGTTGAGGGCCGGCGAAATATGCGCGGCCTGATATTTTAAAATTATACCATTCTCGTAAACCGTTACATCACAGCGATAAATTCTATCCTGACTCGGGAGGCAATGTCAAAGGGAAACCCGCGCTCCCGAGGAGGGGTCCGTGTCCTGCCGGAGTTCGCCTCCTTCTCCCTGCGGGGGCATTTCGGCAAAAGACCAACCTCAGTCGGGAAAATGACGGAACCTGTCGCCGGTCCGTCGGGATGGAGAAAAGAACCCGGCGCGGCACTCCGGATATCTTGCCGTAATTCCGTCCGATTGCCTGGGTGTGGAGAGAATTGCGGCATGGGATGGGTGGTGGCACATAAATTGCTAAATATTTATTGCAATATCGGTTCTGGTTCCTGCTTTTTTGTTTTACCCCCTATTCACCCATGATGGAATGGAGAGGCGTGTGCATAAAAAAATCCTGATAGTCGATGACGATGAGCTTGTCCTGTACGGGCTCGAAAAAGTGCTGCAATCGGAAGGGGTGGAGGTGACAACGGCCGGTACGGCTTCCGAGGCGGTTCTCAAGCTCTCCTCCTGCCCATATGATCTCTGTCTGCTCGATGTGCATCTGCCTGATTTCAGCGGCATGGTGCTGATGAAGATCATCAAGGACATCTGTCCCAACGTGAAGGTTGTCATCATGACCGCCAGCTATATCGATGACCTGGATCTGGGGGGACACATCCGGGACGCGACGAAAAACGGTGCTTGTCACTTCATCACCAAGCCTTTCGATCTCCACGAGTTGAAGGACATCGTGGTGCAGGCCCTGCACGCGGACGACGGTTTTCACACCGGCTTCAGGTTCAGCGGGGACCGGTTTTTCGAGAGAAAGGCGCGGAAACAAAACCGGTTGCCCTTTTCCGGGGATATGCGGTTTTCCATGAGCGACATTGAGAACGGCGATGGCGGCCGCCTGCATCTGCTGGCCCGGGCAATAGACCTCAGCGAGCACGGGGTGGGCTTTCTGACGGAGTACCCGTTGCGGCCCTCCCAGGTTGTCAGTTTTGAGCACTACGTGCTGCGGCGGACAGGGTCGGTTGCCTGGAGTACCATGGTCGATGAGAAAACCTGCCGGGCCGGGGTCCGCTTCGCCTGAAATCGGAAGACAGGCTGGGGGGAGCCGGCGTCTTCCCCCGTTAGCCAATCCTTTTCAGGCAAAGCCGAACTTCTTCGCCTGATAGCGCAGGGTGTCGTAGGAGATGCCCAGAAGCTTGGCCGCCTTGGTCTGGTTGTTGTTTGTCCGTTCCAGGGCCTGGCCGATGAGGTCCTTTTCCAGCTCGTCCAGGGAGATGCCGTTTTCCGGCAGAAGGATGCGGGTTATTTTGCGCCGTTCGGCAAAGCCCTCTGCCTGAGGCAGGTTCAGGGCCAGATGCTGCGACTCCACGGTCTCCATGTTCTCCAGAACAACGCAATGTTCGATGACATTGCGCAGCTCCCGCACGTTTCCCGGCCAGGAATAGGCCATAATCTCTCTTTCCGCCGCCGCGGAAAAGCCCTTGATGTTCTTTTTCAGGTACTTGTTCGCAAAGAATTTAAGGAAATGCCTGGCCAGCAGGAGGATGTCGTCGCCCCTTTCGCGGAGTGGCGGCAGGCGGACCGTGAAGGTGCTCAACCGGAAGAAGAGATCCATGCGGAACTCTCCTTTTTCCGAGGCTATTTTGATGTCCTTGTTCGTGGTGGCGATCACCGTGGTGTTAATGGGCAGGTCAATGCTGCCGCCCAGCCGCCGCACCTTCCGGTCCTCAACGACCCGCAGCAGTTTTACCTGCAGGTCCATGCGCATGTCCCCGATTTCGTCCAAAAGCAGGGTGCCGCCTGCGGCCAGCTCGAAAACCCCCTTCTTGTCGGACCGGGCATCGGTGAAGGCGCCCCGGGTGTGGCCGAACAGTTCGCTCTCAATGAGGTTTTCCGGCAGGGCCGTGCAGTTGATCGCCAGAAAGGGCCTGTGTCCTTGGTCCGCTCCGCCTTCCGCCTCTTTCCAGGCATGGATCTGGCGGGCGAGAACCTCCTTGCCGGTACCAGATTCTCCGGTGATGAGAATGGTGTCGGCATGGGCCAGGGCCAGTTTCTTCGCCTTGTGCATGATATCCTGGATGATCGGGGATTCGCCGATAAATTTCTTGTCCGGGGTCAGGGATTCCTGTTCCCGGAGGTAATTGATCTCCTCCCGCAGCCTGGCGTTCTCGATGATGTTTTGGCTGACGATTTTTATTTCTTCGATATTGAAGGGCTTGGTGAAGTACTCTATCGCCCCGAGCTTCATGGCCCGGATGGCTGATTCCGCCGAGTCGTCGCCCGTGAGCATGACTACGGAGGTGGCAATGCCTTCATTCTTGATGGCGGCCAGAATGTCCAGGCCGTTCATCTCCTCGTCGATGTCGATGTCGAGAAAGACGAGATCGGGATGCCAGGCGGCGATATTGGCGACAACCGCCGTGGAGGAGGTCTGGAAGTGCACCTCGTAGCCCTCGTTTTTCAGAGCCCTGGCAAGCATGGTCACAATGAGTTCGTCATCGTCCACGGCAAAGATTCTTCCCTTGATTTTCATGTGAGTGCGGTCTCCTGTTCCTGCCCCTGCTCAACGGGAAAGGTAATGAGAAAAGTAGTGCCCTGGCCCGAAGTGCTGTCAACCTCGATCTCGCCCTGGTGCAGTTCCACCAGACGTTTGGTGATTGCCAGCCCCAGTCCGTTGCCCTTGGGCTTTGTCGTGTAAAACGGGTGGAAGATCTCGGCGCGGGTCTGGGGCGTCATGCCCTTGCCCGTGTCGGATACCGCAACGAGCACGGTGTTGTTGTCTTGGCCTGTCCTCGTGGTCACGGATATCGTCCCGTCTCCGGTGATCGCCTCGATGGCGTTTAAAAACAGGTTCAGGAAGATTTGCTGCAACTGGTCGGAATCCGCCTTGATCAGGGGGAGGTTGTCAGCCATGGTTCTGTGGAAGACGATTCGTTTCCTGTTGTCCGCTGCGTATTCCGGCGATTTGAGGATCATCTCCGCACTCTTGATGCAGTTTTCAATCTGGCCGTTCAGATCGATCCGGGAAAAGGCAGGCCGGGAAGGGCGCGCATAGTTGAGCAGGTTCCGGAGCAGGGTCTCAATCCTCTGGATCTCCCGGACGATTCGGAGGAAGATCTCCTTATCCTGCGGGGAGAGCTCCAGTTCGTTGACCAGGACTTCCATGGAAACCTTGATGCCGGCCAAGGGGTTTTTTATCTCATGGGCCAGGCCTGCCGCCATCTGGCCCACCGTGGCCAGCTGCCGGGAGCGCAGCAAGGCCTCCTCGGTCCGAACCCGCAGGGAGATGTCCCGGTCAAAGGCGAGGATGTACTTGCGCCCCTCGATTTCCAGCAGGCCGGCGCTGAAGTCCACCTGGAAAACCGTGCCGTCCTTCTTC
>JAZDIS010000245.1:0-2213 GCA_043804705.1 Pseudomonadota bacterium
GTACCATTGACTTGGCAAGAAGAATGGGCATCACCTCCCCCTTGGTCAAGGATCTCTCCCTGGCTCTGGGAACTTCCGGCGTCTCCCCCCTTGAGCTGACCAGGGCATACACTGCCTTTGCCAACGGAGGGCGGATGCCCCAAGCTCTTTTCATCGAAAAGATTGTGGACAGCACCGGCAAGGTGCTGGAGGAACAGCACCCGTCCTTCAGCGCGGCGCTTGACCCGCGGGTTGCTTACCAGATGACCCGCATCATGGAGGGGGTCATCGCCGACGGTACAGCCAAGGGCATCAGCAGTTTCGGCGCCCCTGCGGCAGGCAAGACCGGCACCACGGATCAAAACATAGATGCCTGGTTTGTCGGCTACACCCCGGAGCTGACAACCTGCGTCTGGATAGGGCACGACAAGAATCTGTCCCTGGGAACCGCAGAAACTGGCGGGCTGGCCGCAGCCCCGATCTGGCTTGATTTCATGAATCAGGCAAAGGCGGCCTACCCGGCGACAGGAGGGTTCCCCGTCCCGCCGGGCATTGTCATGCTCCCCTTGGACAACGCCTCCGGCAAACCAGGAACAAAAGCCGGCGGCAGTGTTACCATGGAGGCCTTCAGGGACGACATCCCGCCCTGGCCCCAGGAACCGCCCCCCCCAGCAGAGACCAGCGAGCTCCCCAGCCCATAAAAAAAGCCGTGTTCCGGGGCAACCCCGGCAACACGGCTCACAATGCGCCTTGTTTCTATTTGCGGTCAAACAGCCCGTTTGCGCGGCATATTTTTCAGCTCGTCCTTGCCATGATAAACCACGGTAAAAGTTTCCCGCAACTCCTTGGCCATCGCCTCTTCCTGCCCGGCATCATTGATCATCACGCGGATGGCCACCCGCTTTTTCCCATCCGGAGCATCCTCGAACGAGGTGAGGATACTGATGATCCTGGCGTTAAATTTACGGAGACACTCAATAACCCTGGTCACGGAGCCAGCGGCATCCGGCAGATCGAGAACGAACTGAATGGCACCATCTTTGATTCCCGTGCTGTGAATGAAGCCCCGCAGGACATCTGTTTCACTCAACAGTCCGACAAGATGACCCATTCCGTCCACAACGGGCAACCCGGAAATCTTGTCCTCCAGCATGACCAGCGCCGCCTTTTCCAGGGTATCGTCCTCGCTCAAGGTAAGCGGGTTGGAGGTCATCACGTCCTTTACCTTCATTTCCGACAACAGATAATAAAGTTCATGGATATCCAAGGATGTCGTCTTGGAAGGAGAGGCGTCTTTCACATCCCGATCCGTCACGATCCCGATCAATTTCCCATGGGAAACCACCGGCAGACGGCGGATACTGTTTTCCTTCAGAATCCTGGTGGCCCGCATCAGAGAAGTATTCTCATCCACGGTCAGGACGTCTTTCGCCATCCAGTCTTTAATCAGCATAACACCAACCCTCCATAAAATTTGCATTACCAAAGCTCAATAAAGAGCGGTTCTTGTCCACACAGGAAACACGCCGGTCGAGAACCGGCACCTGTTTTTATAAAATATTCCTATTGTTCACGCAAGATGAAGTGCGCTTATCCCCAAAAAATCACAAAGAAAGCCGCAACTCCCTGATCCATCCTTTTTTACCTTGCGGAACTTCCCGCTAATCAGTAAATGAATAACATTTCAGGACAGGGACGTTTCCCTGAAACATGTGCCCCCCGGCCAACAAACCTTCGCGAAAATACCTGTATGCCTTGCCCCCTGACAGACGAGAGCTTAGCCCGGATCATGGCCATGGCGGCCGCCGAGAAGGACTGTGTTTTCCTTGAGACCAGCAGGGTAACCGCGGAGGAATCCCACTCCTATTTTTTTCACAGGCCTGTGGCGCATCTTGCCTGTTACTCCCATGACGACCCTGTTCGCTTTTTCCAGCAGGCTGAAAATTTTCTGGCGGATGGCCTGTACCTGGCCGGCTGGCTCGGATATGAGTTCGGCTACCTGCTCGAACCCTCACTGACAAAGAGAATCCACTCCGCCCCCCATAAACCCTTGGCCTGCCTGGGCGTATTCCGCGCTCCCCTGACCTTCGACCACAAATCGGAAGACTTGCTCGGCGCCCCCTGGCCGAATCCGCCTCCGGCCCAGGCCGCCACGGACTACCGCATCGCCAACCTCCGCCCCAGCCTCACGCAAACGGACTACACCGCAGCCCTTGCCAAAATCAAGACCTATA
>JAZDIS010000246.1:0-2579 GCA_043804705.1 Pseudomonadota bacterium
TTGTCAAAGGAGAGCTGATTGAGGATCATCGAAACCGATGGACGGCCAACAACCGGGGACCCGGTGTCACCATCGGCAAAAACCACCGTGCACATGGCCGATCCACCCCTTTTCTCCACGCCGTAGGCGGGAAAAAAGGAAACATTTTTGCCTTCATGGATAGCGGCATAGGAAAGCAGGTTTCCGGCCAGCAGTACTCCCTGCCCACCGTAACCGGCAATAAAAACATCATAGCGCATTGATATCTCCAGATTACAGGTTCGAAGTATTGCGATACACACCCAGCGGGAAATACGGGATCATCTCGTCCCCCACCCGCTCGTTGGCTGCCAGCGGATTCATACCCCAGTTGGTAGGACAAGATGCCAGGGCCTCGATGAAGGAGAATCCCTTTTTCTCTACCTGGTAGCGAAAGGCGGTCTTGATCATCTTCTTTGCCTGAATGACATTTTTAGGGTTATTGACCGCAACGCGGGCCGAAAAGGCCACACCTTCCAACTGCGACAGCAGCTCGGCCATGCGGAATGGGTAACCGTCCTTAGTGTGGTCACGACCATAGGGAGAGGTGGTGGTCTTCTGGCCGACCATGGTGGTTGGAGCCATCTGTCCGCCGGTCATGCCGTAGGTGGTGTTATTGACGAAGATGACGGTGATGTCCTCGCCCCGGTTGGCAGCGTGAATGATCTCCGAAGTACCAATGGCCGCCAGGTCTCCATCCCCCTGGTAGGTGAAAACGATCCGGTCGGGGCGGGCACGCTTGACGCCGGTGGCAACGGCAGGTGCGCGACCGTGGGGGGACTCTACCACATCGATATCGAAGTAACCGTAGAGAAAGACCGAGCACCCTACCGAGGCCACGCCGATAGTCTTGCTGCGGATGCCGAACTCATCCATCGCCTCGGCCACCAGACGGTGAACGGCACCGTGGTGACAACCGGGACAGAAGTGGGTCTGAACATCCTTTAGGCTTTCAGGCCTGGTGAATACCTGTTTCATAAGATTCCTCAATATCGTTTCTTTATCTGTTCAAAGATCTCTTCCGGCGTCGGCAGGGAGCCAGCCCCCGGCGGGCGGCCGTAGAAGTCGACCTCGGCATCACGGGCTACAGAAAGGCGCACATCATCCACCATCTGACCGGTGCTGAGCTCGACATCCAGAAACCGTTTGCAGCGCTGGGAGAGCACAGCATAGGCTGATTTAGGGAATGGGAACAGGCTGATGGGGCGCAGCAGGCCGACCTTCATGCCTGCTTCGCGGGCCATGGCCACAGCGGTGCGTGCGATACGGGCGGCAGAACCAAAGGCGGCCACCACCAAGGTGGCGTCCTGAGTCTGAAGTTCCTCCCAACGGCACTCCTTATCGGCCAGTTCCTGATAGCGGGCATTCATCTTCCAGTGAAAGGCTTCCATCTCACCATCACCCAGATAAAGAGACTTTACGACCTTTTGCGGTTCCCCTTCCCCACGGCCGCGCACCGCCCAATCCTTTTCCGGGAGTATTGTCTGAGGCCGCGGATGGGCAACAACTGATTCCTTCATCTGGCCGACAACCGAATCGGCCAAAACCATGGCCGGCATGCGGTAGATATCAGACAGATCAAAGGCCAGCATCGTCAGGTCGTACATCTCCTGAACCGAGTCAGGGGCCAGCACAATGATGTGGTAGCCACCATGCCCGCCACCCTTGGTAGCCTGAAAGTAGTCTGCCTGGGAGGCATCAATGCCGCCGAGACCTGGGCCAGCCCTCATGATATCAACGATCACGCCGGGCAGTTCGGAACCCGACATATAGGAGATCCCCTCCTGCTTGAGCGAGATGCCGGGGCCTGAAGATGAGGTCATACAGCGAACACCCGTGGCCGAGGCGCCCAACAGCATGTTGATGGCACCGATCTCGCTCTCGGCCTGGATAAATTCCCCTCCCAGGCCAGGTAACTCGCGGGAAAGATATTCGGGGATGTCACTCTGCGGGGTGATAGGGTAGCCAAAATAGTAGCGGCAACCAGCCTCGATAGCAGCCATGGCAACGGCTTCATTACCCTTGACGAAAAGTTTTTCCGGCAACATTGCCTCCATTAGTTACTCCTTGAAAACCATGATGGCCACGTCCGGACACATCTCGGCGCACAGGGTGCAACCGCTGCATTTCTCCGGGTCGGAGAAGACTGCCACGGTAAACCCCAAGCTATTGGAGGTCTCGCTCATGGTGACCAACTTCTTCGGGCAGGCAATGGTGCACAAACCACACCCCTTGCAACGCGAATTATCAATGGTGATATATGACATAAACAGTATCCCTTTTGATCAGATCAAAAAAGTTATATATCAGATTAAACAGCAATGCGTCAAGCAGGCGGGTAAATTTACTGCAGCATAAATTTGGGGGGCTATTTACCAATAGATTTTATGTAAATTTGTTCATTTACATTGCCAAACGTCGTCACTATAGCTAATATGGACGATACGAGTAACCCTGCTTTCAATAACGCAAGCGCATCAATCGATGCTGAAAATGTCGTAATTCCAATGCAATCGCGACATACAAACAAGCAGCTTACAACCACATTTTTATCATGCGCC
>JAZDIS010000247.1:0-6011 GCA_043804705.1 Pseudomonadota bacterium
GTGGTAGCCCTGGCCGTGTATGGCAACCCCTAACGCCTCGATGGTAACTGTCTCAGGTTGTTTTGTGGAAAAAAGATGGACATTGTCCGGCAGGCGCAAGGCCTTGGTGATTTGGCTTGCCGCATCATGATTGCCAGAGGCCAGGAATACCCGAATGTTCTCCTTGCGCAGCCGGGATATTCGATCGATGAAAAAAAGCCCGGTATGGTAATTCTTCCAGTCGCCGTCGTAGAGATCACCGGACAAAAGGACAAAGGCGACCTGTTCTTCGATGGCCAGATCGATCAGGTTGTCAAATGCCCGCCTGGTTGCCTGGCGGAGCTGGGCCACCGGGGCATCGGTATAGCCCTCCAGACCGCGCAAGGGGCTGTCAGGTGGATATCGGCGGCATGGAGAAAAGTGAACACGGAAAAACCCTGCATCCAACCTCCCGAAGTCATTGACTTTACTCAAGCAAAATCTCTCTGTACCACAGGCTTGGCCAAGATGCCAGTAAACATTGACTCGTCCCGTCCCCCCTTTCTTCTTGACATGGGGTACGCCGGACAGATATCAAGAGGTTTCCGCGCAGGCAAGAGACGGGCAATCCGGGAGAAGGGCATGGATACACAGATGGCATGGCAGCTGCAGCAGTTTCTAGAGGAAGACATCGGCCTGGGCGACATCACCACCGATTCGGTGTTCGGGCCGCACCAGGAGGGCAAGGCCATCTTTGTCGCCAAGGAAGACTTCGTGGCGGCCGGGCTCGATGCCATCGCCCCCCTTGTTTTTAAGACGCGCAACCGCAAAATTGTCTGCACGGCCATGAAGAAAGACGGCGAGACGGTCCATTCCGGCGAGCAGATCTTTTCCGCCCAGGGTCCGGTGCGTGATCTGCTCAGCGCCGAACGGCTGGCCCTCAATCTGGTGCAGCGGCTCTCCGGCATCGCCACCCTGACCGCCGCTTTTGTCCATGCGGTAGAGGGGCTGCCGGTCAGGATCATCGACACCCGCAAAACCACCCCCGGCCTGCGGGCTTTTGAAAAATACGCGGTCCGGGCCGGCGGGGGGCGCAACCACCGCTTCAGCCTGGCCGACGGCATCCTGCTCAAGGACAATCATATCGCGGCGTGCGGCTCCATTACCCAGGCGGTGCGGATTCTGCGGGACAAGGCGCCGCATACCCTGAAGATCGAGGTGGAAACCGAAAATCTCGCCCAGGTTGAAGAGTGCCTGGCCTGCGGGGTCGAGATCATCATGCTCGACAACATGGCCCCCGGCCTGATGCGCCAGGCCGTGACCCTGATTGCGGGCCGAGCCCTGGTGGAGGCCTCCGGCGGGGTGAATCTCGCCAATGTCCGGGAGATTGCCGAGACCGGAGTGGATCTTATTTCCGTGGGAGCGCTTACCCATTCCGCCAGGGCCATGGACATCAGCATGCGCCTGAGCGTGTAAACGGTCACAGGGCACCGCATCTGCTTTGTCATCGGCCTGTCCGCATACTTGATTGTTTAGAGCCCCTGCCCGAGAATCGGGCATAGGGGCTCTTATCCAGCTCCGCAGGGATGGCGGGCAGGCCTCTTGGTCGGCACTTCTGCCGACAATTGACACGCGCATCTGCAGCACCCTGTGACCGTTTACTTCAGAAAGTTTCCCCATACCGAAGCGAGGAACTCACGTCTCGATCACCTTCTTGATGGCGGAAGCCAGCTTGGTAATGGTGTAGGGCTTTTGCAGAAAATCCTTTACGCCGAGACGGAGAATCTCTTCCACCCGGTTGTCCTTGCGAAATCCCGAGGCAAGAAGCACCTTCACTCCGGGATTGATTTTTTGCATCCCGATAAAGGCCTCCCGGCCTGACATGACCGGCATGGCCATATCGAGCAGCACCGCTTTGATCCGCTCCCGATGTTGCCGGTAGAGATCGACCCCTTCCTGGCCATTGGCTGCGGTGAGCACCGTGTAGCCCACGGCTGACAAGACTTCCTCCGCCATACCCCGGACGAGTTCATCGTCATCCACCACCAGGATCAGCCCCTCTCCCCTGGGAATATCGAGGATCTGCCCGACGGGGTGGGAATCCCCGGGGCGGAGCAGGACGGGAAGATAGACGTTGAAGGTGGAGCCGAGCCCCGGCTCAGAATAGACATCAATGAAGCCCTGCTGCTGGCGGACGATATTGTAGACCATGGCCAAGCCGAGGCCGGTGCCTTTGCCTTGCTCCTTGGTGGTAAAAAACGGGTCGAAGATCTTGGCTGCGGTCTTGGTATCCATGCCCACCCCGGTGTCGCTCACCGAGATCCGCCAGTAGGCGCCGCCGGTCGCCTCGGGGTGTTTCTTCTGGAACCCCGGGTCCACCGTAATTTTTTCAATGGCCACGGCGAGGGTGCCGCCCCAGGGCCCATCCTCCCGCATGATGGTCATGGCATGCACCGCATTGATGCAGAGGTTCAGGAGAACCTGTTCCATCTCGGTGGTGTCCGCAAGCACGTAGGCCGGTTCCGCTGCCGTATGCTCCACCACCTGCACGGACTTGTCAAAGGTGTTCTCCCCGATCTTGCGCACGTGCTTTAGAGAGAGGTTGAGGTCCACGGGCACCAGATCGGTCTGCTGCCTGCGGGACAAGGTAAGCAGCTGACGCACCATGTCAACGGCCCGCTCCCCTGCGGTTTCCATGCGGCCAAGATACTCGGTCATCTCCGTGACCGAAAGGCCCTGCTGGTGATCGAGCTTGTACTGGAGCAAGGAGATATTGCCCAGAATGGCGGCAAGAACGTTGTTGAAGTCGTGGGCCAACCCCCCGGCCAGGGTGCCGATGGATTCCATCTTCTGGGCCTGCCGCAGCTGCTGTTCCTTGTTCTCAAGCTCGGTGATGTCATCAAGGCGGATGGCCACCCCGGCGACGCCGTTGGCAATCAGGGGGAAGAAGGTCAGATTATAGAGATGCTCGGGATCCTGGCGGACCTGTTCGCGATGAAGGGTAACCGTATTCCGGCTGCGGTTGGTCTCGTCGACCTGCCGGGTATATTTGCTGAAGAACGGGGCAATATCATAGATCTTTCGGCCGATCGCCTCCTGGGAGGAGATGCCGGTGAGCTTGCAGGCCGCGGTATTCCATTGGGTGACCGTGGAATCGGCGTCCAGGGTAACGAGCATGGAGGGCATGGATTCGATGATGTTGTTCAGGTAGTTGCGGATTCTGGCAATCTCGCGCTCCGCGGTTTTCCGTTCGGTGATGTCGCGGATCATCCCCTCGTATTTGCTCACCGCCCCGCCAAACCCTCGGACCACATGGCAGGTCAAGGAGGCAATGATGGGAGTGCTGTTGCTTGCGATAAGGGTCATCTCGTAATCCTTGGCAAACCCCTGGGTGGTTATCTGCTCTGTAAACAGGGTAAAAGCCTCTTCATTTTCGAAAATGCTGGCAAACAGGTTCCTGCCGAGCATGCTCTCCCGCGAATCCCCGCCGAGTATGGAGAGGAATGCCGGATTCACATCAAGAAGTTCCCCTTTTTCGTTGGCCACGAAGATCCCCTCCATGGCCCGTTCGAAAAGATGCCGGAATTTTCTCTCGGAGTTCTGCAGGGCAAGCTCCCTGGAGGCTATGGTGCCGGCCATGACTTGCAGGGCCTGGGAAAAACGCTCCAGCTCCAGCACCCCTCTGGGCGCCGGGATTTCCACATTGAAATCGCCCTTGCTGATGCTGTCGGTTGCCTGCATGAACCGCCAAACCGGCTCACTCATGCGCTGGGCCAGAAACGAGCCGACAAGAACGGCGAAAATCCAGAATCCCAGGCCGATGAACGCGGCGTTTCTCTGTATCGCATGCAGATGGGCGAGGCTCGACTTCATGGAGAGGATGACCCGGGTTTTCCCCAGCACCATCTTGCCCACGACAATGGGCGCAGTGATCTCCAGCTGCTCCCGGGGGGAATCGATCCGGACGCAGATATCCTGCCCATTGCCGTTGCAGTCTCCGGAGGGCTCCTGCTCCATGGTGGTACCAAGCAGTTGCACCTCGGAGGCGGCCAGGATATTCCCCCGGCTGTTCGCGATCTGGATGGACTCGATATCGGCCCGGGAAGAAGCCTCCCGCACATATTCCTGAAGGGGTGCATAGTCTTCGGTGATCAATTCTTCAACCACGGCAAAGGAGGTGTTGAGGGTGATGGCCTTGCCGTAGGCGGTGAGGCTGTCGATGGCGTGATCCCTGAACAGGCTGGAATACAGGACGATCACCGCCCCGGTCAGCAGCAGGGTGATGGCCGTACAGTAAGCAATCAGATGGGTGCGAAAACGGAAAGAGGCCATTAGTTATTTAGTTATGCTTATAGTATTCGCTGTTTTTGACCACTTCGTAGAACGGGTCGTAGTCGGCCTTGGTTGCGCCTTCGATTTTGCTGATCTGCAGACTCTTCAGGATTTCAAGATCCTCCGGCTTATCGGGAGAAAGGGTGGTCAGTACCTCCCGGATGATGGCAACGGTGCGTTGGTTCATACTGTTCTTGACCACAAAGGGAAACTGGGGAATCTCGACGGAACGGGCAATAACCCGGAACTGATCCTTGAACGCGACAAGATCCGGCGTTTCAAAGCTGTCAATCCTGAGCACGCCGAGATCGTATTTCTTGTTGAGAACCCCGTAGATAATCGTATCATTCTTGCCGAGAAACTGAATATCCAGATCCTTTGCCGAGTCGATCTTCCTTTCGTCAAGCAGGGACTTGAAGAACATGTAGCCGGCATAGGAATGTTCGCCGATGGCGGCGACCTTCTTCCCCCGGCACTGTTCGATGCTTTTGATCTCGCTGTCCTGCCGGACGATGACTCCGCCCCGGAAGGAGGGAACCCCCCTGGCGATCACCGTATACCCGGCGGGCAGCATCTTGTAGTAAGCGGTGATCGAGGGCAGGGCCAAGTCGTATTCTCCGGCCAGTCCTTTTTTTAAAAACGCGTTTGAGTCCGACGCGGAAACAAGCTGCACCTTTTTCCCAAGCCTTTCCTCAAGCCGGGCGGCAAGGGGCCCGAAGACCTCGATCACGCTCCTCGGCGACTTGTAGGGGAACACCGCGAACTTTATGATCTCGGGCGTTTCATGCGCCAGGCAGCGAGGGGGAATCACCATGCCCCATAAACTCAGCAGAAGAAAAAGAAAACTGACTGTCGGTCTGGCCGGTATCCCGTGCATCGTATTCCCTCCAAGGCTGGCTATCGTCCGGGTGTTGTTCCGTGATATGACTTGAGATGACACATTCCAATCATAGACGGTTTCGCGTTCTGCTGTCAATCCGCGGTTTGCTGTTTCGCGGGCAAGAGATCCGCGGGGCAGAAAGACAACCAGCCACGGCTTTACCCTCCCCTGCCCTGCATGTATTGACAAAAAAACGCTGCTGGACTATTTTGCCAGCATTAACTCGTGACCATGCTCAGAGGATCCCCATGGACCAGCTCATCAAAGAAAGCCTGAAACACTCCATTGCCGCCAAGGAAGCGCTGGCCGCCACCCAGATGGGCAGTATCAAGCAGCTGGCCCAGTGGATGATCGACACCCTCAAGCGCGGCAACAAGCTGATGATCTTCGGCAACGGCGGCAGCGCTGCCGATGCCCAGCACATGGCAGCCGAGTTCGTCAACCGCTTCATGATCGACCGCCCGCCCCTTGCCGCCATCGCCCTGACCACGGACAGCTCCATCCTCACCAGCATCGGCAATGATTTTTCCTTTGATGATATCTTCAGCAAACAGATCCAGGCCCTGGGCAAGGAAGGAGATTTGGCCCTGGGCATCTCCACGAGCGGCAACTCGCCCAATGTGATCAAGGCGGTGGAAGCGGCCAGGGATCTGGGCATGCAAACCGCGGTGCTCACCGGCAAGGACGGCGGCAGGCTCATCACCCTGGCCGAGCTGACCATCAACGTGCCCTCGCAGGTAACCCCGGCCATTCAGGAGGCGCATCTCTGGGTGGAGCATCTGCTCTGCCAGATCGTGGACGAAGCCCTGTACGGACGCGGCGTTTCGTAAGCGTTCAGCAG
>JAZDIS010000248.1:0-2746 GCA_043804705.1 Pseudomonadota bacterium
GAGCTGCTGGCCCAGGGCAAAAACAACATCAAGGCGTGGTGGCTTTCTCTGACCACCTTCGTGATGCGGGTCGGCACCGAGAAGGTGTGATGTATTCCCCTCCCCCTCGACGGGGGAGGGTCAGGGTGGGGGTGAACTCGGCAGAAGTAACCATGTCGGCACCTTCACCCACCCCCCAGCCCCCTCCCGTCAAGTGAGGGGGAGCTTAAAACAAAAAGCTACAAGGCGTACCATGCCAGGAATAACCCATGCTGCTTGAGCTGAAAAATCTCTCCGCCGGTTTCTACTCGGATCGCGGCTTTGCCCCGGTGCTGGACAAGGTTTCCTTTGCCATTGCCCCCGGAGAAACCGCGGCCCTGGTGGGCGAGTCCGGGTCCGGCAAATCGGTGACCGCCCTTTCCATCCTGAGGCTGCTGGAAAAGGATGCAGCCAAGGTCGAGGGGCAGATCCTCTTCAACGGCGAGGATCTGGTCTCCTGCCCGGAAGGCCGGTTGCGCCAGATTCGCGGCAACCGGATCGCCATGATCTTCCAGGAGCCCATGACCTCGCTCAATCCGGTCTACTCCATCGGCGCCCAATTGGTGGAGCCGCCGATGCTGCATCAGGGTCTCGGCAAAAAAGAGGCGGCGGAAAAAGCTGAGAATCTTCTTGAGCGTTGCGGGATTCCCGATGCGGCCCAGCGGCTGAACAGCTTTCCCCACCAGCTCTCCGGCGGCCAGCGCCAGCGGGTGATGATCGCCATGGCCCTGGCCTGCCGCCCGGATCTGCTGATCGCCGACGAGCCGACCACGGCCCTGGATGTCACCATCCAGGCGCAGATCCTGGCCCTGATCAAGGAGATCCAGCAGGAGCTGGGCATGGCCCTGCTGCTCATCACCCACGATCTCAACATGGTGGAAAAGATCGCAGCGCAGGTCCACATCATGCATCAGGGCAGGATCGTGGAAAGCGGCCCCACCGCCGAGGTGTTCCGCAACCCGCAAAACCCCTACACCATCCATCTTCTGAACAGCGTGCCCCACGAGGCCCCTACCCCCAAGGACAACCCGCCCCCGCTCCTGACCGCAGCCGGCCTCTCCTGCCATTTCCCGATCAAGGCCGGTTTTTTGCGGCGCACGGTGAACACCATCAAGGCGGTGGACGAGGTGAGCCTCACCATCCGGCAGGGCACCACCTTCGGGGTGGTCGGCGAATCAGGCTCCGGCAAAAGCACCCTGGGCATGTGCCTCTTGAAACTGGTCAACAGCCGGGGAACCCTGCTCTACGAAGGCCGCGATCTCCTGACCCTGTCCAACAGCCAGTGGCGGCCCCTGCGACGCGATCTCCAGGTGGTGTTTCAGGACCCCTTCTCCTCCCTGTCGCCGAGGCTCAATGTCGGCCAGATCGTGGGCGAGGGGTTGAGCGTGCATGGTCTGGGCAACCGGGAGGAGCGCAAGAAACGGGTAGCCGAAGCGCTGATCGAGGTCGGCCTTGAGCCGGAGATGATCGAACGCTATCCCCACGAGTTTTCCGGTGGCCAGCGGCAGCGCATCGCCATTGCCAGGGCCGTGGTGCTCAAGCCCCGCTTCCTGGTGCTGGACGAACCCACCAGCGCCTTGGACATGACCATCCAGGCCCAGATCATCGAGCTGTTAAAAAGCCTGCAAGCCAAGCACAACATCACCTACTTCTTCATCTCCCACGATCTGCGGGTGATCAAGGCCATGGCCGATGAGGTGGCGGTGATGCAGAACGGCCGCATCGTCGAGTCCGGGCCTGCGGCGCAGCTCTTTGCCAACCCAGCCCACCCCTACACCAGGAAGCTTTTTTCGGCGGCCTTTGACCTGGCGCCGCTCTGAATAGCGATGACTCCCTCGCCCCTGTTGGCAAACACCTTGACAATCTGTAATTTATAAAATACAATCATTCATGCTCGAAATTATTCAAAGCACCACCTTTGCCCATTGGCTTGCCAACCTGAAGGATTATCAGGCGCGGATGCGCATCCATGCCCGGCTGGATCGGGTGGCCATGGGAAACTTCGGCGATGCACAACCGATCGGGCAAGGGCTTACCGAGTTGCGCATCCACCACGGGCCGGGTTATCGGCTCTATTGCATGCAACGCGGCGTGCAAATGGTGGTACTGCTCTGTGGCGGGGACAAAAGTTCACAGGGCCGCGATATCGAACAGGCGAAGCGGATCGCTCAAGAATGGGAGGAACAAGACCATGGCTGAAAAATTTACCAAATACGACTCCGCGGAGTATCTGAAGACCGATGCGGACATGGCCGCCTACCTGGATGCCTGCCTCCAGGAGGCTGGCGACGACCCCGCTTTCATCGCTCATGCCCTGGGGGTGATTGCCCGTGCCCGTGGCATGTCCCAGCTTGCGAGGGACACCGGCCTGGCGCGGGAAAACCTCTACAAGGCTCTTTCAGCCGAAGGAAACCCGGAATTCGGCACCATCTTGAAGGTAATCAAGGCGTTGGGACTGAGATTGCACGCCGGGCCAGCCTGATCCCGTACCCACGGAGGGCAAAGGGAGTTCCGACCCAGACAAACGTGGTCTGTCCCGAATTGTCCCACGGTCTGGTCCAGGAACGCCTCTCCTGGATCAAGACGACAAAGGGAAGTGGCCCGAATTTCCAAGTAGTATTTCTTGCAATTCTAACGAGATATCTTGAATGTCACTACCTGGCGGCGAACCATTTGAAATGACTGTTTTCTGGGCAAAGCTTTCCGGCATGTATGCCCCCTATTTTTG
>JAZDIS010000249.1:0-12077 GCA_043804705.1 Pseudomonadota bacterium
TCCCAGATGTTGCGGCCCCAGGTGGTCGGGTATCTTGATCTCATGCTGCGGGACAAGAATTGTCCGATCCGCATCGCGGATGTGACCCTGACCGATCGCTCTGATCTGCTCGAGAAGCCGTTGAGCGCGATCAATTTTGACGATTTCGGGCCGTTGCTGGTCATGGCCATTATCCGCAAGGACAATCCGCAGCCCCTGTATAACCCGCAACGGACGGTCGCGTTGCGGGAGGGCGATACCCTGGTGGTGCAGACGGATATCGATTCCCTGGAGCGGTTCCGGCGGCTGCATGCTTGAGCGAATGTGTGCGAAGAGCAAAAAAATGGGGTGAGGGACATGTGTCCCCACCCCATTTTTTTTGCAGCTGAAGCCTGGAACAGGCTTGTCTGTTGTTTAAGCCAACTGGTTCAGAATCGACTCGGTAACCGCCTTGATGGAGATTGAACCATCCACGGAGATCACCTTGGCGCCACCGGCTTTTTTGAAGTAATTAACTGCGGCCATGGTGCCGGTCTTGTCATCGTAGTAGATGTCGTGGCGCTTGTTGATGGCCTCTTCGTCCTGGTCATCGGCCCGGGCGCTCAAGTCGCCGCCGCATACCCGGCAGACCAGCTTGCCGTCTTTCTCCACCGGCTTGATGGCCTCGAAGGCAATGTGGTTGGGGTGGTTGTTGTCGTTGGCGCAGAGGCGGCGGCCCATGATCCGCTCCTTGGCGATCTGGCGGTCAAGCAGGATCTCCACCACATAACTCAGCGGCATCTCCGCCTCTTTAAGCGCCTTGTCAAGCGCTTCAGCCTGGGCCAGGGAGCGGGGGAATCCGTCCAGAAGCCAGCCCTTGTCCTTGGATTTTTTTAGGGTTTCAAGGACCATGGGGATGGTGATTTCGTCGGGAACCAGATCGCCGCGCTCGATGAAGGCCTTGGCCTTCATGCCCAGCTCGGTGCCGCCCTTGATGTGCTCGCGGAAGATGGCGCCTGATTCAATGTGGTTGATGTTGTACTTGTCCTTGACAATGGCGCCCTGGGTGCCCTTGCCGCTTCCATTTGGCCCGAAAGCCAGGATGTTTACCGCCATGACGATTCTCCTTTATCAATACAGTGTATGTTGGCGGGAACGCCTGATGCGGCCCGCTTCAAGGACATGAATGAGTATTCACTCAAGGAAGAAATAGGTGATGACTATATACCAAAAAAATGATTGGGGCCAGAAAAAATATTTCCTCATGAAGATCAGGGAGATGGACGAAGCGGTTGTCATTGATGGTGGAGGGGGCGGCTGGCCGGGGCTCTGCAAGGTTCGGGAGGGAGGGGGGGGAACCTTGCAGAGGGAAATTCAGTTTTCCGGCCGGTTCAGCTTGCGTTGTGTAAGGCGCAAAATTCTTTGATCAGCAGTTTGCGGGCGATCAGTTCCAGCTTGAAATAAAAAGGGCTTTGCATGAGAATCTGTATGGCTTTTTGCTGGGTCATGGCATTCTCCTTCCTTGGGAATGTTTTTAGGAGCCGTTACGGAACAATCATCGCTGTAAGCACTGATTTTTTGGTTATTCCGTTAAGGATCCTTCGCCGTTGACACTGCTGACCGGTTTGCTTATTTTCTTGCAACGGCTTTACGGAATCCGCTTTTGCATTTGATTATCTCATCGGCGGATTTGCGGACAAACTTGATTGAGAAAAAAAAGGCTGGGCGGTCCGCGGAGGGGAAAAACGCCGTTTTTCCTGGTTGATTTTTCTTACTCGTTGATACCATTGGAAAAATACAGCATACTATGTTTTGCAATAGTAATGTGTCCGGGCGGGGCAAGACATCGCCGTAAGGAGCCGTACAATAACGGCCGGAATCGAACAGATCCTTATCGTGCCGGTTCCTAAATCCCAGAGGAGTGCATGCAAAAAATATTTTTCGCCGTTTTCATGTTGGTCATGATTCTGTGCATCGGCACCTCCGGATACATGCTGATCGAAAACGGCTCTTTTCTCGACAGCCTGTACATGTCGGTTATCACCATCACCACGGTGGGCTATGGGGAGATTATTCCCCTGAGCCCGGCGGGCCGGTATTTCACCATCTGTCTTATTCTGGTCGGGGTCGGCTTTGTCCTCTATCTGGTGGGTGAGGTAACGGAGTCCATGGTTGAAGGGGGATTGCGTAAAATCATGGGGAGAAACAACATGGAAAAGCGGGTGGCGGTCTTGAAAGACCACTACATTGTCTGCGGTTTTGGCCGGATCGGCAAGGTGATCTGCAAGAATTTCAAAGAAAGCAAACTCCCCTTTGTCATCGTGGAGAGCGATCCCCTGGAGGTGCAGAAGATCGATGAACTCGGCTACCTGGCTCTGCCCGGCAACGCCTCCAGCGACGAGATGCTGCTCAAGGCCGGGATCAAGCAGGCCAAGGGACTGATAGCCGTGGTCTCCTCCGACGCGGAAAATGTGTATATCATTCTTTCCGCCAAGGGCCTCAATCCCAACCTTTTTATCATGGCCCGTTCCAGCGGGGCGGAAGGTTCGGAAACAAAGCTGCTGCGGGCGGGCGCCGACAAGGTTATTTCTCCGTATTTCATCGGGGCCTGCCGCATGGCCCAGCTGGTCGTGCGACCGACGGTGGTGGATTTTCTCGATCTCACCGTGCATGGCGGAGAGCTGGGCTTGCGTCTTGAAGAGCTGCGGGTTTCCGGGCATTCATCTTTTGCCGGCAAGAGATTGATGGATTCCGGACTTCGCAAGGAGTATGACCTCATCGTCGTCGCCATCAAGAGGGAGCAGGGGGAGATGCAGTTCAACCCAAAGCCGCAGACTCTTATCCTGCCGGGAGACATCCTGGTCGTGCTGGGCGAGCATGAACATATTGCGGCGCTTGAAAAGCAGCTGTGATGGAACGCGGTTGTGATATATTGTAACCATTGAGAGTATGGTCGAATTTCAAGGTTTTTTTTTACCGGCCGATAGGATAAGGGAAAGGGACTTAATCCCGTTTTTTCATTCTTCCGTGGGTGGCAGGCGCAATGGCGAGCGAAAAACTTTTCAAAGGCGGGGTTGAGATCCAGAATGGCGCTTTTATTCTGAGGGTCACCAAGGACCGTCTTCAGGCCGTTGTCACCCCAAAAGATATCAAGGCCGGAGCGCAATTGGACAACGATCTCCTCCAGAGGGAGCTTGCCGAAAACGGGATTGTCGGCGGTGTCTTGCCAACCCCCGAGCCGGCAGGGGGAGGATCGTTTGCCGTGGCCAAAGGGGTTCCGCCGGCCCCTGGTGAGAACGCCAGGGTGAAAATGCATGTCAAGCCCGCCATCCCCGGCCCGCAACGAACGGACCCGGACAGGGATCAGGTGGATTACCGCGAGCTGGACAGTATCGTCAATGTCGCCAAGGACAGACTGCTCCTTGAAAAAGTCGCGCCCGGTCTGGGCAAGGCCGGCCAGGATGTCTTCGGGGTCGGCATTCCGGCCAAACCGGGAAAGGACAGCAAGCTCAAGTATGGCAAGGGGGTCACCATTTCGCCTGATGAAACGCAGATCTTTGCCGCCCTTGACGGCAAGTTCGTCATGGACGATGGCAGGCCCACGGTCTTTGGCGAACATTCCGTTACCGGCGATGTGGATATGAAGGTGGGAAACATCGTCTTTGGCGGCGCCAATCTGGTGATCAGCGGGGAGGTTCTTCCCGGGTTCAGCGTCAAATGCCGGGGCGACATCAGGATCGGGCAGGGGGTCAACAATTCTGCGGTCATGGCCGGAGGCGCGCTGACCGTCTTGGGCGGGGTTGTCGGCGAGGAGGCGAGACTCCGGGCCAAGGGCGACATCACCGTTGATTTCGTGGAGAATGGTCCCAAGCTTGAAACGGCAGGCTATCTCCGGGTCAATGACGTGCTCCTGCAGGCGCACGCCAGTGTCGGCAGGGATGTTATCGCCACCCAGGGGAACGGCACGATCATCGGCGGCAAGATTATTGCCGCAGGCTCCGTGCATGTCAAGGAACTGGGGTGTGACGCAGAGGTGGTCACCGAGGTCTGTGTCGGACTCGTTCCTTCCCTTCAGGCGAAGAAACAGAAAATTGACGAGGAACTAGTCCTCTGGTCGGATCGGCTGAACGAGGTCATCAAGAACATCAGCGCCCTTGAGAAGATAAAGAAGGAGCTGGCCGAAAAATTTCCCGATGACAAAAGCACCCTGCTGGCCAAGTGCAGGGCCTTCATGCCCAAGGCCATGGAGAGGGTCAGTCTTCTGACCGAGGAAAACCAGGCCCTGGAGCTGGAGCTCGAGCAGATGGTGAATGAGGTGGTCTATGTCTATGGCAACCTCTTCCCCGGCGTGGTGGTGAAGATAGGCAGCCTGGTCCGGACCATCACCCTTGAGGAAGAGCAGTCGGTTATTTATTTCGACAAGATAAGCCACCAGATCCTGGTGCGGAAGATGAGCCGCGAAGAGCGGGAAGCCATGCCCGTCTGAATGTAACTGCTCCGTAGCACCACACCTGCTTCGCAGTCTCGCTGTGCTCGCTTAGCTGTCATCGACCTGCTCATGTGCAACAGCACACTTCGCTGGTCTCTTCCGCGCATCTGCGGCACTACGAAACAGTTACATTATTTCGAGATTTTTATTTTTTTTGCACCCTTGGTTGGGGGGAGCAGGACACCAACAGACTCGAACTCACCGCTACCCCGCAGGCGGCAGGGTCAATTTGCGGTGCTGATTGCCTGGCCGCGGGAGCTGAAGGAGATTCCCTGCTGCGATTCCGCCCCGATCATGATGGCCTCGACGAGCACCGGGTTCACCGCCTTTTTTGAGTTCCATTCAACCACGAAGTTGGCTCCGGAGCCGCCGCTCTTGTCTTTTTGCGGTACGACATACCGGATCGATTCCCAAGGGCCGAGGGAGACGGGCTGCTCCAGATATTTCCGGATGCGTTTGCCCTCGGTGTCGTAATAGTCCGCGGCAGTTATGGTGACGGGGTGTTTGGCGTCGATGTTCCTGATACTCAGGGTAACGGTCAGCAAGAAGGGCTGCTCTCTGTTTCCTATGTAGATATGGGAGTAGGCGGGCACATACACGGTTTGGCCCTGTGAGAGAGTCACGGCCTCGCCGGCATGGGCGGTCATGGGCGGCAGAAGCAGAAAAACAAGCAGGGCCACGGCAGACAGGCAGCGGGTTTTTTTCATAGTTTTTTCTCCATGACGGTATTTGGCGGCAGCCGTTTTTCCCCAGCTTCCGCCATCTTTTTGAACGCGAGCCGTTCCTGTTTATTCCCCACCACCGCGATCAGGTCTCCCTCTATAAAATAGTACTCCGCTTTGGGGTTGGAGTGAAATTCTTTTTCGTGCATCACCCCCACCACCGAAGCGCCGGTTTTGGTGCGGATTGCAGCCCCTTTGATGCTTGCGCCGATGAGGGGGCTGTCCGCGCCGATCTCCACCCAGGAGATCTCCAGCAGGTTCTTGATAGTGTTCAATCTGGTGAGGAGGTGATAGTTCTGCTGGGAATACATCGGCGCGTACATCTGCTGCCGGATTTCATCGGTGTATTGCTGGATGACCGGCACGGGAATTTCCAGATGCAGCAGCGCCTGTCTCGCGATTTCGAGCCCTGCTTCCATCTCCGGCAGCACCACCATATAGACCCCGTTTTCGTACAGTTGTTTCGTCTGCGCTACTCCCTCGGCCCTGGCCACGATATGCAGGTCGGGGTTCAGGCGGTGGGCCTGGCGGACGATGGCCTGGCTGACCACCACCGAAGGCGTGGTGATGAGCAGTAGTCTGGCTGCGGCCACATGCGAGGCGTCGATTGCCGTGGGTTGGCTCATGTCGCCGAATATTACCGGGAAATTGGCCCCCTTGCATTCCAGCATCCGTTGATGGTTCAACTCGACAAGAACACAGGGTACGGAGAGTTCGGTGAGTATCCGGGCGATATGCTGCCCGACCCTGCCGCCGCCGGCTATGACCACATGGTCCGTGAGCCCGTGGCTGGGGAGATTTTCCGTCTGCAGCGGTTCGGGGCGGGAGAAGCGTCTTTTTAAGGCATGGAGGGGCGCTGTCATGGCCGAGGCAAGGGGGGTGGCTACCATGCTGAGCACCGACACAGCCAGAACCAGGGAATAGAGGTTCTGGTCAATGGCCTGTGCCTCAAGGCCGACCCTGGCCAGGACAAAGGAGAACTCCCCCACCTGGAAGAGGCCGAAGCCCACCGCCAGGGGCACGATGTTGCCATAGCCGAAGAGCCGGGCCAGAACGAAGAAGATCGTCCCCTTGGCAAGCCCGATCGCCAGCAGGAGAAAAAGAATCCGGTCCCAGTGGGCAAAGAGGAAGGCCGGATCAAGGAGCATGCCCACCGAGGTAAAAAACAGCAGGCCGAAGATGTCCCTGAGGGGAACGATGTCGCTCAACGCCTGGTGGCCGTAATCGGACTCGCTGAGCACCATGCCGGCGACAAAGGCGCCGAAGGCGAAGGAGAGTCCGAAGAGATGGGTGGCGTAGCCGATCCCTAAGCCGATTGCCGTGGTGGAGAGAATGAAGAGTTCCCTGGAGTTCCACTGGGCCACCGTGCCCAGCAGCCAGGGGAGGATCTTTGTCCCCAGATAGAGCATCACCGCGAGGAAGATGATGGACTTGCCCACCGCCACGGCGAGCAGGGGCAACCCTGCCTCGGGATTGCCCAGCTGCGGCAGGATGATCATCATCGGGATCACGGCTAGGTCCTGAACGATGAGGATGCCGATCATCACCCGGCTGGAGAGGGTGCCCATCAGCCCTCTGCCGGTGAGGGTTTTGAGGGTTACCATGGTGCTGGACAGGGAGATCAGGGCCCCGAACCAGAGGGCCTGGGCCGGAGGATAGCCGAAATATCCGGCAAGGGTAAAACCAAAGGCGATGCTGAGCAGGATCTGGACCGGGGTGCCGAACAGGGCGATTTTGCGGACCGGTTTGAGTTCGCTTAAGGAAAATTCCAGGCCGAGGGCAAAGAGCAGCAGGGCCACGCCGATCTCGGCCAGCAGCTCGATTTGATGGATGTCGCCGACGGTGATCCCCCCGGTGTACGGCCCCACCACGACCCCGGCGAGGATGTAGCCCAGGATCAGCGGCTGCTTGAGCCGTTGGGCGATGAGCGCCCCGATCAGGGCGGCCACCACGATGATGACGATGTCGGCGGCTATCCCCATGCCGGTTCCGGTGATTCCCCGTTAAGCGGCAGGCAGCAGGGCCAGCATCTCCCGCACCGCCTGGTCAAGCCCCACCAGAATAGCCCTGGCCATGACCGCATGGCCGATGCTCAATTCCTCGATGGTGCCCAGGGCTGCCACCCGCCGGGTGTTCAGATAGTTGAGGCCGTGCCCGGCATTGACCCGCAGCCCCATTTCATACGCTTCTTCCGCCGCCGTGGCGATGAGGGCAAATTCCTGGTCCCGCAGCTGTTCCGTAATGGCATCGCAGTAACGGCCCGTGTGGATCTCGACGAAGGTCGCCCCCACCTCGTGGGCCGTGCTGATCTGCCGGGAATCCGGGTCGATGAACAGGCTCACCGGGATATTGGCCTTGCGCATCCGGGCGATGATCTCCTGCAATTTTTTCTTTTGTCCCGCCACGTTGAGTCCGCCTTCGGTGGTCAGTTCCTTGCGTTTTTCCGGGACCAGGGTGATCATGTCCGGCTTGATCTCCAGGGCGATGGCGATGATCTCCTCGGTGGCCCCCATCTCCAGGTTGAGCTTGCTTTTCACGGTCTGCCGGAGCAGCCGTACGTCCCGGTCCTGGATATGCCTGCGGTCTTCCCGGAGATGGACGACAATCCCCTGGGCTCCGGCCAGTTCGCAGATGCCCGCGGCGAGAACCGGGTCCGGTTCGCTGATGCCCCGGGCCTGACGCAGGGTGGCGACATGATCGACATTGATGGCAAGACTGACCATTTTTCCTCTCCTTTCTTCATTTAACAATTGATTCAAAAGCTGTTTTTCCCGCTCGGCCATGACCCTTTCCTCACTGCGGGAGCGTTCGTGGTCAAAGCCCAGCAGATGCAGCAGGCCGTGGATCAGGGGGATCGTCACCCGCTGGTGCAGGGTCACCCGGTCGGTCGCTGCTTCCCGGGCCGCGGTGTCCAGGGAGATGATGACATCGCCGAGAAGCTCCTCGGGCAGATGTTCCCCTCCTCCTTCCTGCATGGCAAAGGCGAGAACGTTGGTCGGCCCTTGTTTGTTGCGGTACTGCTCGTTGAGCTGCGCCATCTCCGGGTCGTCAATCAGCAGGATGCTCAACTCGCTCCGAGAGCAACCGCAGAGGGAGAGCAGCCTTTCGGCGCGTTGCCGGAGCTGGGTAAGGCTGATGGCCGGAGGCGTGGCCGTCTGGCTGGTGATGAGTACGGGCATGGTCAGTGTTTCCTGGCGGTTGTCCGGCGGGGCGGGGGGAGAGTTTCCTTGTCGGCGTAAGCGCGGATGATCTCCTGCACCAGCCGGTGGCGGACCACATCCACTTCGGAGAACTGGTTGAAGGCGATCCCCTTGATATCCTTCAAGATCCTGGCTGCCTCAATGAGGCCGGACTGCCTGCGATCAGGCAGGTCGATCTGGGTGATGTCCCCGGTGATCACCGCCTGGGAGTTGAAGCCCAGCCGGGTCAGGAACATCTTCATCTGCTCGTGCGTGGTGTTCTGGGCCTCGTCGAGGATGACAAAGGCATTGCTCAGGGTGCGGCCGCGCATGAAGGCCAGGGGTGCGATCTCGATCAACCCTTCTTCGATGAGATCCGCGACCTTGCCCCGGCCCAGCATGGCGTTCAAGGCATCGTGCAGGGGGCGCAGATAGGGGTTGACCTTCTGGGCCATGTCGCCGGGGAGAAAGCCCAAGCGCTCGCCCGCCTCCACTGCGGGCCGGGCCAGGATGATGGAGCGAACCTGTTTGCTGACAAAGGCGGAAACCGCCATGGCCACGGCAAGATAGGTCTTGCCGGTGCCGGCCGGGCCGATGCCGAAGACAATATCGTTGGTCCGGATGTTGTCGATGTAGAGCTTCTGGTTGATGCTCTTGGGCGAGACCACCTTCTGCTCGGCGGTGATGTAGACCTTGTCGAGAAAAATTTCCTTGAGGTTCGCCTTGGGCGAGGCCTGGAGGATCCGCAGGGCATAGGCGACATCCGAGGGATACACCGGGTAGCCCGAGCGGATCAGCTCCTGGAGTTTGTCGATGGCCGAGACCGCCAGCTCCACCTCGTGTTTCGGCCCGTTGACGGTGAGCTGGCTGCCCCGCACCTGGATGGTGACTCCGGTTCCCTCTTCGATGACGGCAAGGTTTTTGTTCAGGTCGCCGTAGACCAGCAGGGCGGTGTTATTGTCGGCCAGGGTGATGTCGCGTTTGCTCAACGGGGGGCTCCGCCTTTGCCGCGTTTGCCCAGTTCCTGAGTGATCATCTGCTGAAGCTCCTTGCTGTTTCGTTCCTTCAGGCGGCGGCCATTGACGAAAATGGTCGGAGTGCCCCGAACCCCGATTATTTGGGCCTCGGCCATGTCGCGTTGAAGAGCCTGTTGGTTGACCACCGCCTTGTAGTCCTTGTTGAATTTATCCAGATCAAGGCCAAGTTTTTTGGCAAGCTCTGTGTATTTGGCCTCGGAAAGGGACTTCTGGTTTTCAAAAAGCAGATCATGGTATGCCCAGAACTTGCCTTGGCGGTGGGCGGCCATGGAGGCCAGGGCTGCGGATTGGGCAAGTTTGTGCATGGCCAGGGGGAAATGTTTGAAAACGACTTTGACCTCTTTGGGGTGTTTGGCCAGCACCTCGTCAAACAGGGTGCCCACCGTGCCGCAATAGGGGCATTCAAAGTCGCTGAACGCGACAATGACCACCGGGGCGTTTTCCGGCCCGAGAAACGGCGCGCCCTGGATGTTGATCGGCAGGGAAAAATCCAGGGTAACGGTCTGGACGGTCTTGTTTTTGCTGCTGGCCAGATAGAGCCGGTCGGGGAAGTTGGCCGCCTGCAGGCCGGAGGAGGCGATGTGGTCCATGGCCGGGTCAACGGGAATGGTCTCTTCCAGGGTGCCTTTGTCGGAATAGACCAGGAGCTTGCCGCCTTCGGCCAGGACAAAGGTCCATTTTCCGTCCAGCGAGGCGGTAACGTCCAAGGGGGCGGTGGGGGTTTTCAGGGTGCTGCTTACCTCCCAGTCAACTCCGGCCTGGCAGGGCGTGGTCAAAAGCAGGGCCGCGAGAATCATGGGGAAACAGCCGAAAAAGCGTCGCGCTGTCACAGTCATTGTTTGTCTCTCCTTTTTTGGTAGGTAACATAAGGCGGGCCGGGCGTACATCCGGCAATCTCTCCGAGCAGGAAACTTTTCCGGAGGATACATTATAATGCCCGGAAAAATTACGCAAGGATCAGCAGGCAGCCGGGGGAGAAATTTTCAGTCTGGAATTTTTTTACAGAAGCTCTGCCAGAAGAATGGCCAGATGCCGGACCTCGGGGTGCGCCGGATTATGGCCCAACCCCTGTTGGATATGAATGAGGCAGCCTGAACAGGTGGTGGTTACCAGATCGGGCGCCGCCTGTTCCAGCTGGTTGAGCAGACGATTTCTGATCTTTTCCGCCAGTTCCGGCTGGGCCAGATGAAACAGGCCGCCCTGGCCGCAGCATTGCGGGCCGTTGGCAAGTTCGCTCAGGTGCAGGCCGGGGACGGCCCGGAGAACCTCTCTGGGGGCGGCGGTGATGGGGTTTGCCGCAAAGCGCAGATGGCAGGGGTCGTGATAGACCACGGTGCGGGGGGGGGGCAACGGGGCAAAGCGGAACGCAGGCTCAGCCGCCATGGCCTGGGCTACAAAGGTTGAAAATTCAAGAAGGCGATCGGCAAAGGCCTGGGCTTTTTCTTGCCATTCAGGTTCCTTTGCAAGGAGTTCCGGATAGCGGCGCAACTGGCTGTAACAGGAAGCGCAGGAGGTCAGGATGGGCAGGGAGTTTCCGGCAAAGGCGCTGATATTTTGCCTGGCAAGGCGTTTGGCCGTAGTGGTGTCTCCACTGTTTTCCGCGGCAAGTCCGCAACAGCATTGCTGCTTTGGCACAAGCGGGGTATTGCCGGTGAAGGCTGCGGCTATCCGTTTTGTTGCTTCGCCGATTTCCCGGTGCAGATGGGTGGCGTAGCAACCGGGGAAAAAGGCCAGAGCCAAGGCCCTGGATGGAGGCGCGGATTTCTCCCCCAGGGTTTCAGGTGATACAGGGGGGATGGATGTCCCCTCCGCCGGCAAGCCAAGGCGCAGCCGCAAGCCGCTGTCGGCCGGCAAGCGGTTCAACAGGGGGCGGCCGAGACTGGCGATTGTCGCCAGCAGGGCCGGGTTGCTCAAGGTCTTCCGGGTGATAGCCCTGAGCAGGGTCTGGCGGCCCGCGATTTTTTCCAGCCGTTCCCGGGCGGCAAGGAAGCGGGCAGGCGGGTCGAGCCCCCGGGCGCACACGGAGCGGCAGGCCCCGCAGAGCAGACATTGGGAAAGAATCTCCGCGTAGGCGGCCGAGGCTAAGGCCGGATCAAGGCGTTCCAGCAGATGCAGCCGGCCGCGGGCCGAAAGCAACTCCCGGCCCGTGGCCTGAAAGACCGGGCAGACCACGGTGCAGGCCCCGCATTTCGCGCACTGACTGGGTTCTATCGCTGCCACAGCAGATAGGCCTTGATAAACGGATCAAGGTTGCCGTCCAGCGTGCTGTCCACATTGCCCACCTCAAAATTGGTGCGATGGTCCTTGATCAACCGATACGGCTGCATTACATAGGAGCGGATCTGGCTGCCCCAGGCGATCTCCTTTTTCTCGCCGGCGATGTCCTTGTGCTGTTCTTTTTGTTCAGCACGCTCCTTGTCGTACAGCCTGGCCTTGAGCATCTTCATGGCCGTGTCCTTGTTGCGGTGCTGGCTTCGTTCGTTCTGGCACTGGACCACGATGCCGGTTGGCAGATGGGTGATGCGGATGGCCGAGCTGGTCTTGTTGACGTGCTGGCCGCCTGCCCCGCTGGCCCGGTAGGTGTCGATGCGCAGATCCTTGTCATTGATGTCCACCTGGATGTCGTCGTCCAGCTCCGGAAAGATGAACACCGAGGCAAAGGAGGTATGCCGCCTCCCGCTGGCGTCAAAGG
>JAZDIS010000250.1:0-6341 GCA_043804705.1 Pseudomonadota bacterium
TCCTCCTCGAAAACCTCCAGGCTCCTTTTTTCCCGCAGGAAATAAGTCTCCCCCACGGTGAGGTGGCGGGCCAGGATCTCGATCTGCCCCCGGGAAAAGGGCGACGCCATGATCCATCGGAGGCATGCTTCCGGATCCTCGAAACCGAACTCCCGCGCGGCGCAAGCCATTCCCCGCTCAAGGGTGCGCCACTGCTTGCGCGGAAAGTGCAACCCCGTGTGCGCGGCAACGAAGTCGCTGAACCGCGCCAGCAGGTCATCCGCCACGTCCGCCGGGGTATCCATTGCCTGGGGCCCGCTAATACCCATTTTCTCGATCCGGCAGTTCGTCTCCGGCCTCCGGGCCGGGAGCGCCGAGCCCCGCCAACCCCTCGTCGAGCCGTGTCTCGTCGCCCGGAGAGAACACCTTGTCAATATCGGGGATGAGGACCATGCCGTCCGTGAGTTTCATCACCCCTTCGACGGCTTCGACCCCGGGAAGGATCTCCGCCACGGGAACAACCGCCTCCTCTGGACAATGGACAACGCCATGGACTGCATCCACCGCGAACGCCACCGTCCGTTGCGAAGCGGAAGAAATAACGAACTGATCGCTCAGACGGATTTGCCTTTCGGTAAAGTGGAAACACCTGCGCAGGTCGATGACCGGGACAATGCGTCCCTGCACGTTGATTATCCCGCGAACGATTTCCGGCGCATCCGGAAGCGGGGTTACCTCGACCGCGCGCACCACCCGATCGACCGCGTCGAGCCGAAGGGCGTAATACTGATCATCAAGAGAAAAGACAAGAAGTTGCTCAACGTTGTTCACAGACCCAGCCTCCGCCGTGATTCTTCCGCCTTCCGGGGGAAGTTTTTCCCTCCCGGACCAAAATTCCGCAGGTCGCCCGTTTTTTCATTGTCCGGATATTATAGCGCAGATACGAAGAGCAAATGCAACATTTATAAGTTAGAAGGTTCGCGATTGGAGTACAATGCGTATGGGGTTTCTCTCCGGCCTTGCCGGAGGCTGCTGACTTAAAAACACTGCTTGCCCAAAACGGCAAACATACTTACTATCTGTGCATCGCAACAAATGGCCTTCCGGGAAACCGGAAAGTAGCTTGGGCGATTCCTCACAGCCTCCCCTGCATCGTGTGCAGGCTGCAGGAAGACAGAGTTTGCCGGATTACCAAACCAATTCAATGACAGACGCCAGAACAGACAGGCAGGCCAGGTATGGATTACTATAAATTACTCGGTGTGGAAAAAACCGCTTCCCCGGAGGAAATCAAGAAGGCATACCGCAAACTTGCCCTCAAACACCACCCGGATCGCAACAAGGGCAACAAGGACGCTGAGGAGCAGTTCAAGAAAATCAGCGAAGCGTACGCCGTGCTCTCCGACAAGGAAAAACGGCAGCAATACGACACCGTTGGCTCCGCCGGTTTCCAGCAGCGCTATTCCCAGGAAGATATTTTCCGCAACGCCGATCTGGGCGATATTCTGCGGGAATTCGGGATCAACTTCGGCGGGGGCCGCGCCACCTTCCGGGGTTCCGGCGGGGGGAGCGGCGTCTTCGAAGAAATGTTCCGCCAGCCGGGGGCAGGGGGGCGCGCCAGTCATGGCTTTCAGGATTTCCGCCAGCAGCAACAGGTGAAGGGAAACGATCTTTCCCTGGAACTGCCGATCACCCTTCATGAAGTGCTGACCGGCGCAGAAAAAACCATCTCCCTGGGCCGCGGCTCTGCGGCGGAAAAGGTTTCCGTAAAGATTCCCGCCGGAATCGAGACCGGCAAGAAACTGCGAATTTCCGGCAAGGGCTCCCCCTCCCCCATGGGTGGACCGTCAGGCGACCTGTATCTGCTGATCAGGGTAGAACCGCACCCGATCTTTGCCCGGGAAGGCTCCCATCTCAGCATGGACCTGCAAATACCTTACAGCTCCGCCGTGTTTGGTGCTGAGGTGGAAGTCCCCACCTTGGAGGGCAAACAGCTCAAGGTCAAGGTTCCGCCGGGCTGCCAGCCCCAGGCAAAGCTGCGCCTTCGCAAACACGGGTTGCCGGACAGCCAGGGAGGAACACGGGGAGACCTGCTGGTAAAAATATTGGTGGCGGTGCCAAAGGACTTGTCTGAGGAACAAAAGAATTTACTGGAGAAAATGAAGGAGTCCGGGCTGTAAAGGTAACTGTTCAGCAGCGCCGCTTCGCTGCTACCGCAGATGCTAGGAAGAGGTCTGCGAAGTGTGCTCTTGCACATAAGCAGGCCGATGACAGCTAAGCGAGCACCGTGAGACTGCGACCCAGATGCGGTGCTGCTGGACAGTTACCCGCCCTCAGATGAGGATGCCGGCAAACATGGTGGACATCTTGAACATGTATTGCTCCGGCAGCCCTCCCCGCATGATGATGTCATCTTCGATGCGGGTGAGGATCCGGGTCATGATAACCTCGTAGCCCATATTGATGTAGCCGCCTTCCCCGGCTTCGTTGGTGATGAACAAAAGCTTCCCGCTCTTGTCCTTGTACGTCTTCAGCCGCCAGTTCACCTGACTGACATTATAATGAAGCCGCTGCAACCGCTCCAGGGAAACCTGCAGACCACTCAGAAAAAAATTCTCATCCCGAATATCGTAGGCCTCCCTGATGCTTTTCCACAGGCCAAGGCTCAACAGATATACCCGGTCCGGTTCCGCCGCAACATCCCCTTGAAACGCCGCAGTGAGTATCTCGTGGGAGGGCTTGAAGGCATACACCTGTTCCCCTGTGGGAAGAGTTCCGAAAATGGAATCGATCTTCCGCCGCTGCTGAGCCGGATATTTCTCATACTTGGGGTTCTTGGCGTACAGACGCGCGGTGAAATCACGCAAGGAGCCGCGATACTGCTGCATATGATGGCGGATGATGCTGACATCGGTAGGGATGAAAAATTCCCTGACGCCGTCACTGGCCTTACTCCCGGAAAATCCGCATCCGGCAAGCCAAAGCAGAACAAAGGCCATCGGTATGAGAGCAACGATTTTGAACAGGACCCCGGCAACGGGCCTCGGCATCACACCACCTCATAGCACAAGGGCTTAAAACTTGAGGCTGCAGGCTACAGGTTTTAAAGATCTCCGCCGGTTATCTTGAGCAATGCCTCCCGATAACGGGAAGCGGTTTTCTCGATGATTTCCCGAGGCAGCCTGGGTGGGGGCGGATTTTTCCCCCAATCGAGGGTGGAAAGATAGTCCCGGAGAAACTGCTTGTCAAAACTCGGCTGTCCCGCCCCAGGCCGGTACTGGTCTTGGGGCCAGAACCGGGACGAATCCGGGGTCAGCACCTCATCGATCAGGATCAACTCGCCATCGCAGATGCCAAGTTCAAACTTGGTGTCGGCAATGATGATTCCCCTGCCGCGGGCGTAGTCCGCCGCTTTTTCATAGAGGCGCACACAAACATCCTTGATCCGGGCGGTCTGGTCCTTCCCCACGATCTTTTCCATCTCGGCCAGAGAGATGTTCTCGTCGTGCGTGCCAAGCGCCGCCTTGGTGGAGGGGGTGAAGAGCGGCTCGGGAAACTTGTCCGACTCCCGCATCCCGGCAGGCAAGGCAAAACCGCAGACGGTCGGGTCTTTTTTATAGGCCTGCCAGAACGAACCGGAGAGATAGCCGCGGACAATGCACTCCACCGGCAGAGGTTTGGCCTTCTTCACCAGCAGGCTCCGGCCAGCCAACTGCTCCCGGTAAGGGGCGCACGCTGCCGGGTATTGGGCAACATTTGCCGTAATCAGATGATTGGGCACAATGTCCTTGAGATAGTCAAACCAGAACAGGGAAAGTTTGGTCAGGATGGCGCCCTTGTCGGGGATGGGATCATCCATGACCACATCAAAGGCGGAGATCCGGTCCGAGGCCACCATCAGCAGATGGTCTTCCACCTCGTAGAGATCCCGGACCTTGCCGCGATGCACCAGATGGAGATTGGCAAAATTCGTTTGAGTTATGGGTGTTGTCATGGGATTTTCCTTATCAAAAAATTACAGCCGCAGAAGGCATGAGAATGCCGGATGCTCCCGGAAAAGGATACATTTTCCAAACCGCTTGCGCGATGTTTTTTTAGGAGCCGTCCAAAAACAACATGGCCATTTATGTTGCCTTACCGTACGGCTCCTTATGCCATCTGGCCGCCTAAAACGGCCATATTATTTTCTGACGATGGCTTAGCCGGCCTCAGCCGCGATAAAACCATTTCTTGATCTCGTGGGGGGTAAAGCTCTTGGCCACCGGCCGGCCATGGGGGCAATGGGAAAAAATCTCGGCCCGTTGCATTTCGTCCAAGAGGGCTTCGGCTTCCTTGGAGGTCAGTCTTTGTCCTGCCTTGATCGCGGCCTTGCAAGCCATATCGGAGAGGACTTCCTCTGCGCGCACCCCGCCTTTCCCCGGGCCTGCTTCGGCAAATCGCGAAAAGATTCCGGCCATCACTTCCTCAACCGGAGAACGGCCAAGCACCGCAGGCACGGCCTTTACCACCTGGCTCCCCCCGCCGAAATCCTCGATCTCGACCCCGAGGGCGACAATCTCCGCCGCGTATTGCCTGAGAATCTGGCTCTCTTCCAGACTGCACTCCAGAACCTTTGGGAACAGCAGGGTCTGGCGGGCGATTTTTTTGCCGGCAAACTGCCTTTTCAGCGTCTCAAACAGCAACCGCTCATGGGCGGCATGCTGGTCAACGGCAAGCAAGCCGTTTTCCGTGGCGCAGAGCAGATAGGTATCCAGAAGCTGCCCGAGATAGCGCAAACCACCAAGGGGCACAATAACCTCTTTCTCCGGCAGGGACGGGGTCTTGCCCTGCCCTGCCTCAAAGCCATGCTTCGCCTGCGCGGCAAATCCGCTCTCCGAAAATACGGGACTCTGTTCCCCGGCACGGCCCGCTTGGAGAAAAGAAGACGCCTCAGCCTTGGCCGCGGTCTTAAAAAGCGGCTGCGGCTCCTGTAGCGCGGATGCCGGATTAGCGGAGACCGGCACATAGGCCGTGGATGATGTGGCTCCGGCCTTCGCCGTTCCCGAGGCAAAGGGAGAGGTCCGGAAGATCTCCTGCTTCAAGGTCTGCTGATAATCCGCCATGGCGGACTGAACCGCGACGACCACGGCCTGATGCACCACGGCCGGTTTGTGAAACCTGACTTCCTGCTTGGTGGGATGAACGTTCACGTCAACGCTGGCGAGCGGCATGGCCAGGAAGATCACCCCGCCCGGCCCCCGTCCTTTCATGAGATAATTCTGGAGACCTTCGCTCACAGCATGGGTTATCAGCCGATCATGAATAGCTCTGCCATTGACAAAAATCCTGAGCCGGGCGGCGGCAGATGCGTCCGGCGGCAGAAGAAAGCCGGAAATCCCGGGTTCGCTCTCGTCCAGAGCCTGCCGGCTCAAATCCACCAGAACCCCGCACCCTTTGCCAAGAATCTGTTCCGCCCTGCTCCGGGGGGTATCGAGCCCGGCCGGCAGCCGCAAAACCTCGCGCCCGTCCACCGTGAAACCGAAGCCCAGTTCCGGACGGGACAGGGCATAATTCTTCACCACCTCTTCGATGTGGGCCAGTTCCGTTCTGGTGGATTTGAGAAATTTTTTCCGGGCCGGGACGTTACCGAAAAGATCGGTAACCTCGAAGGAAGTGCCCGGACTGCCTCCCATCTCATGCACCTTGAGAACCTTCCCGAAACGGAGATCAACCTGGGTTCCCAGGGCTTGGCGTGCAGGGCGCGAGGTAATCCGCATCCGGGCCACCGAAGCGATGCTGGGCACGGCCTCGCCCCTGAACCCGAGGGAACGGATGGAACCAAGCTCGGCAAGGCTTGTGATCTTGCTGGTGGCATGGCGCTCCAGACAGAGGAGCACATCATCCTGATCCATGCCGGAGCCATCGTCAATCACCCGGATCAGGCGGGTGCCGTCCCCGTCCACCTGAATGGAGACCTGGCTGGCGCCGGCGTCGATGGCATTCTCCAGCAATTCCTTGACCACCGAGGCAGGCCGCTCGACAACCTCGCCGGCCGCGATCTGGTTGGCCAGATTTTCCGGAAGAATCCTGATCCTGGACAAAACTTAGAGCACACTCAACATGTGAAGTTTCAGCCACTCCTCGTCCCACCACTCCACCGGATCGACGAAGATGCCGTTGACCAGCATGCTGAAGTGGAGGTGATCGCCCCCCGCCATGCCGGTGGTGCCGGAAAGGCCGACAACCGATCCCTTCTCGACCATGGTGTTCATCGGGACATCAATCTGGCTCAGGTGGGAGTAGAGGCTGAAAATACCCTGGCCATGATCAAGGATAACGGTATTTCCGTAGATTCCAAGATACTCGGCAAAAACAACCTGCCC
>JAZDIS010000251.1:0-10203 GCA_043804705.1 Pseudomonadota bacterium
GGAACACCCCGAGGATCAGGCCAATGGCCAAGAGCTTCAGGAATGGCTAAATAAATTCCGGGCGCACTATCAGTATGACCAAGTCCGCCTGCTCGACACCAGCGGGGCAACCCGGTTGTCAACCCCCGCGAATATCGGCAAGGCCAGCGCCGGCGAGCTGAAAATGCTGTCCGAAGCCCTGCAATCCGGCCGGCCGGCATTTTCTGATTTTTACCGGAGCGACAACGACCAACGCGTCCACCTGGCCCTCATCATCCCCATCCTCGACCGGCAGGACGGCAACCAGCCATTGGCGATCCTCTCCCTGCGCATCGATCCGGAGAAGTATCTCTATCCCTTTCTCCAGCGCTGGCCCATCCCCAGCCAAACGGCGGAAACCCTGCTGGTCCGCCGGGAGGGAGAGGAGGTGGCCTTTTTAAACGAGCTCAGATTTCAAAAAAATACCGCCCTGGCCCTGCGCTTCCCTTTAAGCCGGGCCGATCTTCCCGCCACCTGGGCGGCCCTGGGCCGGACCGGGGTCGCGAAAGGCCGGGACTATCGCGGCATGCCGGTGATCGCCGATGTACGCCCCATCCCGGATTCCCCCTGGTCCCTGGTGAGCAAGATAGATACCTCGGAGGCCTACGCGCCGCTGAGGGAACATCTCTGGATCATGGGCGGCTTTGTCGTGCTCCTGCTCATCGGGGTCGGCGCGATCATGGCCTTTGTCTGGCAACACCAGCGGGTGGCCTTCTTCCGGGAACGGCTTGAAACCGCGGCGGCGATCAAGAACCTGAACCGCGTCTATGCGGTATTGAGCAATATCAACCAGACCATCGTCCGGGTCCGCGACCCGCAGGAGCTGTTTCATACGGCCTGCCGCATTGCCGTGGAGGACGGCGGATTCCGCCTGGCCTGGATCGGCCTGCTTGACAAGACCTCTGGGAATGTCATCCAGGCGGCAAGCGCCGGGATGGATGACGGCTACCTCGCCAAGCTCTGCATCTCTCTGGGCAACGCCCCCTTTGATCAGGGGGCGACGGGCTCGGCCATCCGGGAAGGGTGCTACTGCGTGGCGAACGATATCGAACACGATGAGCGCATGGCCCCCTGGCGGGCCGAGGCGTTGCAGCGCGGCTATCGCTCCTCCGCGGCCTTCCCGCTTTTCGTTTTTGACGAGGTCCGGGGGGCCATCAGCTTTTACGCCGATGAGCCCCATTTTTTCAATACAAACGAAATCACCTTACTTGACGAACTGGCGCGCGACATCTCCTTTGCCCTGGAGTTCTCCGAACAGGAAGAAAGCCGCCGCAAGGCGGAGGCGGCCTTGCGGGAATCACAGCAGCTCTTCGCCACCGTTGCCAACACCTCGCCCGCCCTGATCTGGATGTCCGGTCTCGACAAGGGCTGCATCTGGTTTAACCAACCCTGGCTGGCCTTCACCGGTCGCAGCCTGGAGGAGGAGGCCGGCAACGGCTGGACCGCCGGAGTGCATCCCGATGATCTGGCGCGCTGCGCTGCCTGCAGATCTATACCGAGGCCTTCGAGACACTGCAGCCCTTCGCCATGGAATATCGCCTGCGCCGGCACGACGATGAATACCGCTGGCTCCTCGATCAGGGACACCCCCGGCATGACGCCTCCGGCACCTTTGCCGGCTATATCGGCTCCTGCCTGGACCTCACCGAGCACCGGAATCTGGAAAAACAGATGCGCCATGCGGTGAAGATGGAATCCATCGGCACCCTGGCCGGGGGCGTGGCCCACGATTTCAACAACATCCTCATGGCCATCATCGGTTACGGCCAGCTGGCCCTCATGGACATGGCCCAGGACGACCCCCAGCGCCTGAACATCCAGTACATGCTGGAGGGAGCCGACCGGGCCGCCCGTCTCACCAAGGATCTTCTCCTGTTCAGCCGCAAGCAGATCAGCGAACGCAAGCCCGTGGATCTGAACGGGATTATCAAGACAGTGGAGAAATTCATCGTCCGGGTCATCGGCGAAGACATCGCCTGCGAAACCCGGCTCCCGAATGAACCGCTCGCCATTCTTGCCGACGGCCATCAGATCGAACAGGTGTTGATGAACTTCGCCACCAACGCCCGAGATGCCATGCCCAAGGGCGGCACCTTCGGCATCACCGCTGAACAAACGATCCTGCACCAGGATTTCATCGCGGCCCACGGCTTCGGCAGGCCCGGCCCCTATGCACTGCTCACCGTCGCCGACAGCGGCGGCGGCATGGACGAAGAGACCCGCAACCGGATTTTCGAGCCGTTTTTTACCACCAAGGGCGTGGGCAAGGGCACCGGGCTTGGGCTGGCCGTGGTCTACGGGATCATCCGGCAGCACGAGGGGTTCATCAACGTGTACAGCGAGCCCGGCCGGGGCACCACCTTCCGGCTTTACCTGCCGCTGGTCGTGGCGGACACCTCGGAAAAGAAAAACACGGAGGAGGAAGCAACTCCGGCCCGTGGCACGGAGACCATCTTGGTGGCCGAGGACGATGAATCCCTTCGATCCCTCGCCGGAACAGTGCTTACCCAGTTCGGCTACACGGTGATCGAAGCGGTTGACGGTGAGGAGGCGGTGCAAAAATTCAAGGAAAACCAGGCCACAATCCATCTGCTCCTCTTCGACATCATCATGCCGAAGATGAACGGTCAGGAGGCCTATGAAGCGATCAACAAGATCCGGCCAGGGGTAAAGACCATCTTCATGAGCGGCTACGCGCCGGACATAGTCCGCGAAAAGGCGGCGCTGGGAAAGACCGTGCCCCTGCTGGCCAAGCCACTCTCGCCCACGGAGCTTTTACAGAAGGTGCGGGCGACCCTTGATCAGTAAGCCAGTAAGACCAGCAGGCAGGAAAGCGGAACTACCTGACACCGGAATTAAAAGAAAACCAAGGAAGGTAACGGTCCGACAGTGCCGCAGATGCGCGGAAGAGGCCTGCGAAGTGTGCTATTGCACACGAGCAGACCGATGACAAAGCAGATGTGGTGCTGCCGGACCGTTACCGGATTTCAATGGCGCTGACCGGGCATGAGACCGCAGCCTCTTCGCAATCACAGGTATGGCATTGGTCCGGGCCGATCACCCATGATTTGTCGTCCCGCAATTCGAAAACCTCCGGGCACAACTCCACGCACACCCCGCAACCGATACACAGATCCTGATCCACTGTCGGCGTACCCATTAGGCTCTCCTTTTTCGTTGCAAACAATGCGGGCTACATGCCCTGGTCCTTAAACCCTTCGCGGATCACCCGGTACGCGCCGGTTGCCGGATCCAGGCCGTAGATGTTGAAATTGGTCCGGAGATCGAAGCCGTCGTAATGCACGGCAAAATTGAGCGAGGCCGAACCCTCCGGCCCGCTGACGATGCGGTGGAACACCTTGCAGGGCCAGACCAGCATGGCGGGTTCGTCCAGCAGCACCGTCTCGCCCTGCATGATCCGGTTGGCCGTGACGGTGAAACTCAAAAGGCCGTGCTCCTCCACATAGATATCCACCTGCCGCGTGCCGTACAGCACCAGGAGATTATCCGCCTGATGGGGATGCATGTACCAGGGCCTGGCCACCTCGCCCACCGGGCCTGGGGAAACCGCGCTCTTTTCGTGCAAGACCCGGTCGATCGCGTCGATCCGGGGCAGGCAGGGCATGGGCACGTTATCGAAAAACACCCCCGGGGTGCGGCGCAGCATCTGCAGGGGGATGATCCGGTAAAAATCCTTCACTTCCTTGAATATCTCAAAATCGGCCATAATTTTGCTCCGTTATATTTTTTTGTGCTTCGACAGGCTCAGCACGAACGGGAAAAAACGGACAATCAATCATCTGTCCGTCCGTTCACCCTGAGCCTGTCGAAGGGCCACCTCAAAACGAAAAAAGCCGGGGATGGACTTTTTCGATATCCCTGCTATATTGTGACAGTTTTTGCGGTCTCCGGCAAGAGAATCCCCAAAACCGCCGCCACTGGCATTGACCGCAATCCCGAGGAGAACAGCGCATGGACAAAAATAGCGGCGCCGGCCTCACCCGCCTTCGCAACGCCTTCGGCTGGTCCATGGCAGGACTCGCCGCCACCCTGAAGCACGAAAAGGCCTTTCAGCAGGAGCTTGTCCTTTGCCTCATCCTGGCGCCCCTCGCCCTCTGGTTCGGCAAAACCGGGACGGCAAAGGGGATGCTCCTCGGCTCGCTCTTTCTGGTCTTGATCGTTGAAATCCTCAACAGCGCCATCGAAGCGGTGGTGGATCGTTTCGGCGGGGAACACCACACCCTGTCCGGGCGGGCCAAGGACATGGGCTCGGCCGCCGTGTTCCTCGCCCTGGCCAACGTGGTGCTGGTCTGGCTTCTGGTCCTCTTTTTTTAGTCGCACAAATTATCCTACATTGTGGTAGCGTCTTCTTCTTGACAACGACTCACCGGTCGGGAATAATCCCCATCTTCAGATTCGGTATATTGTCTTGTTTTTACGACCTTAGATACAGGTGCCCCCATGAACAATGCCCCCATCCGCCCCACCGACTGCCTCAAACACTATACCCTGGACCAGGACAAGGTCTGCAGCCCCATGGAGACGGTGAACCGCTTCAAGGCCCGGCTTGTCGAGGTGAACCTGGACATCCTCCAGGAGGTGCGCCGCATCGACAACGGCCGCCTGGATATTCCGGTCTATTTCAGCGTCTGCGGCAAGGATGCCCGATCGGTGATCGGCAACAAGAAGCAGATGGGCAAGGGCAGCTCGCCGGAGCAGTCCCAGGCCAGCGCCTGCATGGAACTGGCCGAGCGGTTCAGCTTCTTTTCCTTCAAGCAGAACGAGGAAAATTTCATCACCGGCACCTACGCCAACCTTAAAAAATCCGGCCAGCCGCTTCTGCCCCTGGTCCGCCTCCTGCTCTCGGTCCATGACGAACGGACCGACATCGCCACCTTGGAGCGGCTCATCGAGGACATTCCCATCCAATGGACCTGGGCCACTAATCTCAACAGCGGCGAGGTGCTGCTGGTGCCCTTCAGCTGGTTTTACGCGATCAACGAATTCAACGGGCCGTCGGCGGGCAACACGTACGAAGAAGCAATTCTCCAAGGGATCAGCGAACTGGTGGAACGGCATGTCTGCTCGCTGGTCAACCACCACCGCCTCGCCACCCCGGCCATTGACCCGGACAGCGTCACCGACCCGGTGGCCCGCGAGCTTATCGACAAGTTTCGCAAAAACGGCATCGATCTCTATCTCAACGACTTCACTCTGGACACCGGCATCCCCACGGTGGGGGCCTTGGCCATCGACCGCGCCACCTTCCCGGCCTCAAGCGAAATCGTCTATACGGCGGGCACCACCCCGGACCCGGAAAAAGCCCTGATCCGGGCAGTCACCGAGGTTGCCCAGCTGGCCGGCGACTTCAACTCCCAGGCCAACTACGTGGCCAGCGGCTTGCCAAAGCCCCTGTCCATGGAAGAGGTGCGCTACCTCACCGAGACGAAAACGACCATCTCCATCCATGAGATGCCGCAGCTGGCCGACAACAACATGCGGGTGGAGATCGACCGCTGCCTGGAGGCCCTGTCCCGTCTCGGCCTGGAGGTGCTGGTGGTCAACACCATGCACGAAAAACTCCAGATCCCGGCCATCTACACCATCATCCCCGGCTGCCATTTCCGGGAGCGCTCCATGATCAAGAACGTGGGGCTTTTCGCGGCAAAACTCGTGACCGAGCGGATTTGTGATCCTGACGAGCAGATCGCCCAATTGCTCAAGATGCAGCAATACCTGCCGGACGCCTATTTTCTCGAATATTATCTCGGCAAGAACATGCAGGCCCGCGAGGAGCACCTCGCCGCGGTTACTCACCTGGAAAGGGCGCTCACCCTGGGGCCGGAAGAGGAGGATATCCCCTATATCTATTCCCATCTGGGCGACTGCCTGAAGGATATGGGTGAGTATGACCGGGCCATCGCCGCCCTGCGCAAAGGAGCGGAATACGACGAAGAACGGCCGGACATCCACAACCTGCTGGGCTTCTGTCATTTCAAGCGGGAGGAGTACGAGACGGCCATCACCCATTTCAACCGGGCGGTGGAGCTGAACCCGGCTTCGGCCATCGATTACGCCAATCTGGGAGTCAATCACCGCAAGCTCGGCAACAGCGAAGACGCGGTCCGCTACTTCGAGCTGGCCCTGAACCTGGACAGGGGCATCGAGTTTGCCCGCACCCATCTGGCGGAGTTGAGAGCAAACAGCTGAACAGAAGGACGCGGAGCGACAAAGCGCCCCCCGGCGGAGAAGGAGCCGGGGGACTTTTCCGGACTTGAAACTACGGCTACACCTCGAAGGCCTGATGGGGCTCCGGAATCTCCACCTTCGGGAAGCCGAGCTCCTGCCGCAGGCTCTCGGCCAGGGCGGTGGCCGCGTCCTCCTCGCCATGCACCACAAAGGTGCGGGCCGGTTTCTTGTGCATGGCCCCGGCCCAGGCCAGCAGCCCATCCCGGTCGGCATGGCCGCTGAAACCGGTCAGGGTTTCCACCTTTGCCCGCAGCGGAAATTCCTCGCCAAAGATTTTTACCGTTTCCTCCCCCTCGACAATCCTGCGGCCCACGGTGTTGGGCGCCTGCCAGCCGGTGACCAGAATGGTGTTTTTCTTGTCGCCGATGCGCCGCCTCAGGTGATGCAGGATGCGACCACCCTCCATCATGCCGCTGGCGCTGATGATGATGGCCGGCTCCCGTAAAAAATTCAGCTCCTTGGATTCTTCCACGGTTTGGGTGTAGCGCAGGGTGTCGAACCCAAAGGGATTGCTGTGATTATCCTTCAGGAGGAATTCCCGGATCTCGCGGTCATAGGTTTCCGGATGCAGCCGGAATATATCCGTGACCCGGGTGGCCAGCGGGCTGTCCACGTAGATGGGAAGGCGGGGGATGTCACGCTGCAAAAACAGCTTGTGCAACGCATAGACCAGCTGCTGGGTCCGGCCCACGGCAAAAGCCGGGATCAACAACACGCCGCCGCGCCGGTAGGTGTCATTGACTATCCGTTCCAGCTCCCGCTCCGCCTCCGGGTAGGGGGGATGCTGCCGGTTGCCGTAGGTGCTCTCCATGATGAGGATATCCGCGCCCTCGCCCAAAATCGCCGGGTCATTAATGATAGGGATCCCGGGCCGCCCGATATCTCCACTGAAAACAAGGCGAAGATCGCGATTCTGCGCCTGATCATGAATATCGAGAATCACGTTGGCACTGCCCAGCATGTGGCCAGCATCCACCAGGGTGAGATGCACGCCGGACAAAATCTCCCGCCTGCGGTTATAACCGATGCCGACAAACTGGTCCATGGACGCGACCGCATCCTCCTTGGTGTAGAGAGGCTCAAATTCCTTCTGGTTGTTGCGCCGGCGCAACTTATTGACAAACTCCACGTCCTGCTCCTGGATATGGGCGGAGTCCATGAGCATGACCGCGCACAGGTCGCGGGTGGCCGAGGTGCAGACAATATCACCGCGAAACCCTTTCTTGACCAGACAGGGGATATTGCCGGAATGGTCGATATGGGCATGGGAAAGAATCAGGCAGTCAAGGTCCTTGCCGGCGCAAAAGCCGCTGCGGTTCAACTCAAAGGCATCCTTGCGCTTGCCTTGGAACAAGCCGCAGTCAAGAAGAATCCGTTTGCCGTTGACCTCGATCAAGTGCTGTGAGCCGGTGACGGTTTTCGCCGCGCCGTGGAAGGTAATTTTCATGGCTGTGCTCCCTGTGCTGGAAGATGTGCTTTCCTTTCAGCATACAAAACCGGCGGGGGAAACAGAAGAAAAGAAACCCGCACCGGAAATGGTTGCAGTTTTTTTGCGCCTTGGATGTTTCGCTGGGGGTTCCGTGTTGGCGTAACAGGTGCAGCTGTTCCGGATAATTCGGCAGACAACTGTCCCGGGGTTACCCCCCTACCCGCTAACCATCCAGAGGACTGGTGACGCCAAGCAGGTTTTTGCCCGCCACATGGATGTATATCGCCAATGGTAACCAGCGGCGGCCACTGAACTGTCCGCGATTAGCGCAACGCTGCTCCCCGCCGTCTGGTTGACCCAACTGTTGGGCTATTTTTTTGCTATAAATTCAATAAGTTTTCTGGATAGATACTCTTGTTTTGTTGTTTCGCATTCCCAAATAACAAGGACTTCCCACCCTGATGCACGGAGATTGTTTAGGTCCTCGGTGTCGCGTTGCTGGTTACGTTCAATTTTGGGAATCCAGTATGAACGATTGGATTTTGGTTTTCGTAAGCCTTCAGGACAATCGTGGCCATGCCAGAAACAGCCATGCACAAAAATAGCCTGTTTCCGGCCAAGCCATGCAAGGTCAGGTTTTCCAGGAAGTTCTTTGCGGTGGACGCGATAGCCCGAAAAGCCTAGCTCCCGGCAGAGCTTGCGGACTGCAAGCTCCGGGGAAGTGTCTTTCCCCCTGATGTTCCGCATATTTTCTGAGCGGCGTTCAGGGGAGAGCTTGTCCATGCCTAATTTTTAAGGGAGGCAACTTTTTCAGCCGCATGTTTTGGAAATTTAGAAATGAGCCATTCCATGACAGCAACTTGGTCAGTATTTGGCGCACGGCGGATTTGGGCTAGGAGTTTTGCGGATGTTGGCCGGTCAATGGTGATGTTTGCCGCACCTTCATTACAGACGGAACAAAGAGCGCGAAGATTTGAATAGTCGTCAGTACCGCCCTGTGACTTGTCTTTGATGTGGCCGATATGGAGCCTTGCTTTTCTGCCGTCAAACGGGTGGATTTCTCCGGCGGATATGCCGCACCCTTGGCAGGTGAAACCGTTGCGGTCAAGAACATATGCCCGTGTTTCCTTTGACATGGTACGGGCAAACGATGGGAGGAGTTTTGTGTCAACAAGCATGTACTGGCCAGGTCGCAAGTCGCTTTTGTCGTTGTGAGTGACGATGTTCATGCCTTCTTCGTTACGAAGCTCCCTAACTCGCCTTGCCCATTCACTCGTATTACCGGAAGCAATGCGAAGTTCGTCGGAGTCGAGCACCTCGCCAACATGATGTAGCAGGAACTCCTTGAGTTTTTTTCTTGCCCCTGGTTCTCGTGGTGCCATTACCGCACGCTCCGCAAAATGGTTCTCTTGCTGGCGGCTTCTAGCGCAGCCATTATTGACGTACCTACGGCTTGGGCAACCGGCGGGGGGAATGCGTTGCCTATTTGCCTATAAGCGGATGTTTTTTTCCCGGCAAAGCGCCATGAGTCAGGGAAACCCTGAATACGTGCGGCCATGCGGACCGTGAGGCGTGGCATGCCAAAAAAATCTTTTTCTGGCGGGTTGTCAGCCAGACCATGGCCGTCAACACCTAATGACTCCCATGCCTTTTTTGACCTTGTAGGGCCAAGGTCTGGGCCACCATGTTTTTTTGAGCCGCCTACAAGTGTTGGCGCTATATCGTCAGCGCGTTTGCGCCAATTTTCAGCACCACGCCATTCCCTTTCTTTCATAAGGTCAAACAGCAGATCGCCAACGGTTGGCGGCAGAGACTTGAATGGAGTTGGCCAAGAAAAATGTTCGGTAATGTTTTTTTGCAGTGCAACAAAAATTACCCTTGGGCGTAGTTGAGATACCCCATAGTCTGATGCGTTATGGAGACGCCATTCGGTATGATACCCCAAACTTGCAAGCTGGCTTTTAAGATGTTTCCGGTAGTCGTCAAAAATTGCATCAAGCATGCCCCTAACGTTTTCAAGCATAATTGCTTTTGGTCTTATTTCATCGGCAAGTCTGATGGCTTCCGGGAAGAGGTCTCTTTCGTCATCTTGACCAAGTTGTTTCCCTGCCTTGGAAAAAGGAGGGCAAGGAACGCCGCCAGCCAGGAGGTCAATGCCTTTATATTTTACGCCAGAAAAATATCTGATGTCGCCATTGATAACATCCCATTTAGGCCGGTTGTACAGCAATGTGTCACAGGCTGGTCTTTCAATTTCGACAAGGGCAGTGTGCTCAAATCCAGCGGCCTCAAGGCCGAGGGCTTGCCCACCAGCACCGGCGCATATTTCGATAGAATATGGCATTGTTTTTCCTCCATTATTTGATATTTCCATATATGTACCATGGAAATCAGCATGGAGGGGAGTCCTTAAATGGCGGCAGGAATAAATTTTGGCCGTTCAACATGGTGGTTTGCAGATTGCTGGACGGCTAAAGGGCAGGACGGCTAAAGGGGACGTCCCTGTT
>JAZDIS010000252.1:0-8844 GCA_043804705.1 Pseudomonadota bacterium
ATGTTGAATTTGTGGTAATTTTTTTTGTTTTTCTTCTTGGGTGCAGGGGGGGGTGGGATGGGCTATGCGCTTTTAACCTCTTGAAAAAATGGAAAAAAAATGGATTTTTAACCCTGATATTTTTGGGATGCTTTTTCTGAATACTCATTCAGTATTTGCTTGACATCAAATTTTGTTAGGGCTATTTAGGTCAAAAGCTATTCGCATAATGCGCTTCAACCTAAGGAGCATACAGTCGTGGAACAGCAGGCAACTCTTGATCTTCTCTATGTGGCCGCTTTTTTTCTGGGCGGTCTGGGCTTTGCGGTGGGTCCGTTTATTATCGCCCTCCTCCTTGCCCCCCGGTCCACCAGAAATACCCAGGGGAAAACAAAGCAGATTATTGAATGCGGCATGGAGCCCATAGGGGATGCCTGGATTCGTTTCGGCATCGTCTATTATCTCTATGCCTTGATGTTTGTGGCCTTTGCCGTGGACATCCTCTTTTTGTTTCCAGTGGCGCTTGTTTACAACAGGACAGGGGAGACCGGGCTCAATGTCAGTGACCTTCAGGCCTTTGTCGAGATCCTGATTTTTGTCGGAATTTTGTCCTTGATAATCATCTATGCTTGGAAAAAGGGAGTGTTCAAGTGGGAACGCAAAATATACAGCCCGCGATAGTTCAGTTTGCCCAGCTTGATAAACTGCTTGCCTTGGGACGGGCCAATTCTCTCTGGCCCATGACCTTCGGTCTGGCCTGTTGCGCCATTGAGATGATGGCCACCGGCGCCTCCCGCTTCGATCTGGCCCGGTTCGGCGCCGAGGTGTTCCGGCCCTCCCCCCGCCAGTGCGACGTGATGATTGTCGCCGGCACCATCAGCAAAAAGATGGCTCCTGCCGTGGAAACCCTATACGACCAGATGCCCGAACCAAAATGGGTCATCGCCATGGGCAACTGCGCCATCTCCGGAGGCCCCTTTGTTTTTGACGGTCAGTACGGCATTGTCGAGGGCGCGGAGAAGCTGTTCCCTGTGGATGTCTTTATCCCCGGCTGCCCGCCCCGGCCGGAGGCCTTGATCGAAGGGATTTTGGAGCTGGAGGAAAAGGTGACGGGTTCCCGCAGATGGCCAAGAGTGGAGGTGGGCTGATCATGAATCGTGCTGCGATCAAACAGAAACTGGCCGCCATCGGGGCCGGGGCGGTAAGCGAAACGGACTACGCCCGCAAGGGATTTGCCTTGGACGTGCAGGTTGCCCCGGAGCAGCTGGTTGCCGCCGTTTCGGTGCTCGATGCGGAGGGATTTTTCATCGAGGCCGTCACCGGCGTGGATTGGCTGGGCGAGCAGGCGGCCTTGCGCAAGGAGGCAGCGGCAAAAGCCGCTGCCGAGGCTAAGGCCAAGGCTGAGGCCGCAACAGCAGCAGGAGAAGAACCGCCCCCCGCCGCTGCGCCGGCCGAACAGGGCGAGCTTCCCGAAGACGCGCTGGAGGCGGTGTACGACTTCAACCACTACGAATCGCTTTGCCGGGTGACGATCAGGACCAGGGTGCCCCGCAGCAAGCCAGAGGTTCCCACCATTTCGCGGATCTATCCCGGCGCCAACTGGCATGAGCGGGAAACCCATGATTTCTTCGGGATCACCTTTGTCGGTCACCCCTATCTCGTGCCTTTGCTGTTGCCGGAAGATGCCGATTATCATCCCCTGCTGAAGGATTTTCGCCCATGAGCGCCTTTGCCGAAAGTGAAGCCAAAGAAACATTTGTCTTAAATCTTGGCCCTCAGCATCCTGCCACCCATGGCGTACTGCGCGTCAAGCTGACCATGGACGGCGAGTACATCGCCGAGGCGGAGCCGGTTCTGGGCTACATTCACCGCATGCATGAGAAAATGGGGGAGAACCGGACCTGGGCCCAGTTTCTGCCCAACACCGGGCGGATGGATTATCTCCACGCCCTGGCCTACAACCACGGCTATGTCTCCGTGGTGGAACGGGCCGCCGGCATCGAGGTGCCCGAGCGGGCCGAATATCTGCGGGTGATCACCGCCGAGTTGAACAGGGTTTCCAGTCATCTCCTCTGGTTTGGCGCCTTTATCCTGGATCTGGGCGGGTTTTCACCGCTGCTCTATGCCTTTGACGACAGGGAACATATCCTGGACCTGCTGGAATCGGTGACCGGCTCGCGTCTCACCTACTGTTATTTCCGTTTCGGCGGGGTGTACAACGATATCGACGACAATTTTGTTCCGGGAACCAGGGCGTTTATCAAGCGGTTGCGCGAGCGGATGCCCATGTACCATAATCTGGTTACCAAGAACATCATCCTGATGAAACGGCTCAAGGAAGTCGGCCCGATTTCCGCAGAGATGTGCCGCAAATACGGGGCAACCGGCCCGGTTTGCCGGGGCTCCGGCATTAACTTCGACGTCCGCAAGCATGAGCCGTATTCCGTTTATCCGGAAATGGACTTTGAGGTGCCGGTGTACGAGCAGGGCGATTCCATGGCCCGCTACATGGTACGGATGGACGAGATCGAGCAGAGTTTGCGCATTATTGAGCAGGCGCTGGATAAACTGCCCGAAGGCCCTGTCATGGCAGAGAAGGTTCCCAAAATTCTTAAGCCTGCCAAGGGTGATTATTACCATGCCGTGGAGACGGCGCGCGGTTCGTTCGGCGTGCGGGTGGTCAGCGACGGGAGCAACACCCCGTACCGGTTGAAACTCCGTTCCCCAACCTTTTCCAATTTGAGTCTCTTCGGCGAGGCCTGTCAGGGTATGTTGCTGCCCGATGCCCTTGCCCTGATGGGAAGCCTGGATTTGGTCATCCCCGAGATAGACAGGTAAGGAGCTTCGTTATGTATGTGGATCCTGAAATAATAAGGTTGCTGGCGTTCCTCATCGGAGTGATCGCCTTTGCCGCCTTGAACGCAGCCTACCTGGTCTGGCTGGAACGCAAAGAGGCCGCGCATATCCAGCGGCGGATCGGCCCCAAGGAGGTCGGCCCCTTCGGCTTGCTCCAGCCCCTGGTGGACGGCATCAAGCTGATGACCAAGCAGCTCATCGTGCCGGCCGGGGTTGACCCCGTCCTGTTCAAGATCGCCCCGATCCTGGTCATGGTCCCCGCGATCATGAGCTTTGTCACCATCCCCTTCAGTGAAACCCTGGTGGCGAGAAATCTGGATATCGGTCTGTTGGCTATCTTTGCCTTTGCCTCGGTGAACGTCTTAGGCCTTCTTCTGGGCGCCTGGGGATCGCGCAACAAATACGCGGTTATCTCCGCCGCCCGTGTGGTTTCCCAGAACGTGGCCTACGAGATCCCCATGCTGGTCACGGTGGTGACCCTGGTGATGATCAGCGGCACCATGAATCTCAGTAAGATCGTCGGCTTGCAGATGGGCGGCTTCTGGCACTGGAACATCCTCAACCTTTCCGCCAGCCCCCTGATGCCCGTGGCCTTCCTGATTTTCTTTGTCTGCATGCTGGCCGAAACCAATCGCGCCCCCTTCGACATGGCCGAGGCGGAGAGCGAATTGGTTGCCGGTGCCTTTACCGAGTACTCGGGCATGGGCTTCGGCGTCTTTTTCATGGGCGAGTATGCCAATATCGTCATCGGCGCCAGTGTGGCGACCATTCTTTTCCTCGGCGGCTGGGATTGCCCCTTTGGACTTTTCCCTGGGGTACACTGGTTCCTGATCAAGATGTATTTCCTTATCTTTACCGTCATCTGGATCCGCTGGACCTATCCGAGAACAACCTTTTACGGGCTGCTCAATCTTTCCTGGAAGATTTTGATCCCGATCTCTTTTGTTAACCTGATTCTTACCAGTGCCATGTTGAAGGTGTTTTAACCATGATCGACTATCTGAGAGAGATTATCAGCGGGACCTGGAGCCTGTTTGTCGGCCTGGGGATTACCATCCGGTATTTTTTCCAGCCGGTGGTGACGGTGCAGTATCCGCACCAGACCTTGCCCATGACCCCGCGTTTCAGGGGGCATATCGAGCTGGTGAAGGAAGAGGAAACCGGCGAGACCAAATGTATCGTCTGCGGGATGTGCCAGAAGGTCTGCCCCTCCAATTGCATCACGGTGAATGGCGAAAAGCGCGAAGGAGTGAAAGGGAAGGTCTTGACCGAGTACATCCTGGATTTCACCAAATGCAGTCTGTGCGGGCTCTGTGTCGAAAGCTGCACGCCCAAGGCGATCACCTTTTCCAAGGATTACAACCTCGCGGGCGTCAGAAAGGAAGCATACATCTTTGATCTCAAAAAACGCTTGGAGGCAAAGAACTGATGGTGTCCTTGTTTACGATGGAAGGCCTGTCCGGCCTCTTGTTTTTCGGTTTCATCGGGCTGACTCTGGCCGGGGCCATTATTGCCACCAGCGCCCGCAGCCTGATCCGCAGCGTGGCCGGGCTGGCTCTCTGTTTTCTCGGGGTGGCCGGGCTCTACTATTATCTCAACAGCCCCTTTGTCGCCCTGATGCAAATCCTGATCTATGTGGGCGCCGTCTGCGTCACCATCATTTTTGCCGTGATGCTGGCCGAGTCTTCCGAGCTTAAGCAGGTGACCCGGCGCAACGTGCTGGTCGGCCCCCTGGCCTTTCTGGCCAGCGGCCTTCTGGTGTGGGGGCTGGCTGGGTTGGCGTTGAAAACAGAATGGTTTGCGACCCCCTGCCTGATCAATCGCGGCACGGTTGAAAATCTTGGCCAGTCTTTGCTCACCACGTACAGCATGAGCTTTGAACTGATTTCCGTAGTCTTGCTGGTGGCGGTGGTCGGCTCGTTGGTTCTGGCCCGGCAGGGGAGGGATAAATAATGGAGATTCTTGTACTCAGCAACAGCCTGCACACCTATCTGGTGATCGCCGCTCTGCTTTTCGGCATCGGCATCTACGGCCTGGTGCAGCGCCAGACCTTTATCGGGATGTTGATCTCCGCGGAACTGATCCTGAGCGGGGCATCCCTCAACTTCATGGCCTTTAACCGTTTTCTGGCGCCTGATCCCACGGTGGGCCAGGTCTTTACCCTGTTCATTATGGCCATTGCCGCTGCCGAGGCGGCCATTGCTCTGAGCATAATCATCGCCGTTTATCGGAACTACAAATCCATCGACACCGAAGATGTCATGGATCTGCAAGGTTAGAGAGGAAAGGAATAAGGGTCATGGATACAATTGTTTCCGTAAAACCGCTGCTCGCCATACTTACGGCCCTGGCCGGGGCAGTTCTCGTGATGATGTCTGGTCGCAAGCCCAATATCAGGGAGTCGTGGTCCTTTATCGCGGCGGTGACGATGTTCGGCATCATCGCCTCGATGATCACCACCGTCGCCCCGGCGCCCCTGGGCGAGGGTAAAACCATTGTTTATCAGCTTTTCCGGATACTGCCGGGCGTCTCCGTCACGTTGCGGGTCGACGCATTTTCCATGATCTTTGCCGTGGTCGCTTCCTTTCTCTGGATGCTGGCGGTGTTCTATTCCCTGGGCTACATGCGGGGGCTGCACGAGCATGCCCAGACCCGGTTCAATGCCTGTTTCGCCCTGTCCCTGTTCGGCGCCATCGGCGTGGCTTTTTCCGACAATCTTTTTACCCTGTATCTCTTCTACGAAATCGTCAGCATCTGTACCTATCCGCTGGTTGCCCACCATCAGGATGAAGAGGGCTACGAGGGCGCCAAGAAGTACATCGTGTATCTGACCACCACGGCCAAGGGCTTGGTGCTGCCGGCCATGATTCTCATCTATGTGCTCACCGGCACCCTTGATTTTGCCGACAATATCCGCACCGGCATTTTCTCCGGCGGAACCGTTGACGCGCATGGCGCCCTGGTGACCATGCTTTATGTCTTCTGCATCCTGGGTTTCGCCAAGAACGGTATCATGCCCTTCCACAACTGGCTTCCCGGCGCCATGGTGGCCCCGACCCCGGTCTCCGCCTTGTTGCATGCGGTGGCCGTGGTCAAGGTCGGGGTGTTCTGCACGACCCGGGTCATGCTCTATGTCTTCGGCACCGATGTGATGCAGGGCTTGAATCTCGGCATCCCCACCGCCTATTTTGTTTCCTTCACCATTCTGGTGGCCTCGATCATCGCCCTGTCCAAGGATAACCTCAAGGCGCGGCTCGCTTATTCAACGGCGAGCCAGCTCTCCTATATCATCCTCGGCGTGGCCCTTCTTACCCCCAGCGGCATTCAGGGTGGCCTGGTGCATATCGCCAACCACGCCTTCTCCAAGATCACCCTCTTCTTTTGCGCCGGGGCGATCTATGTGGCGACTCACAAGAAGTCCATCTCCGAGATGAGCGGCCTTGGCCGGACCATGCCTTTCACCTTTGCCGCCTTCGGAATCGCCTCGCTCAGCATGATCGGCGCGCCGCCGGTTGCCGGTTTTGTCACCAAATGGAAGCTCCTGGTCGGGACCATGGAAATGGAATCCCATTATATCGGCATCTTGCTGGTGCTGCTGGCCAGCACCCTGCTGAACGTGGCCTACTTTGCGCCGGTTACCTATCGGGCCTTCTTCGGCAAACGCCCGGAGGGCGAGGTCTATGAAGGGATCAAGGAGGCGCCCCTGACCATGGTGGTGCCCATCATGATTGCCGCGATCATCTCGGTGGTCATCGGCATCTACCCTGATTTTATGATGAACTTTGTCAAGGCGGTGACGGGATGATAGTGAAACTGATTGATTTTCTGCGTGACCGGTTGCCGCTGGTCATTCGCATCTCCTATGTCGGGCTGGCGCTTCTGGTGGCCTGGGACGTTTTCTTTGTCTCCAAGGAACATGCCCATACCGCAGTGGAGCATATTCCCGGCTTTTGGGCAGTCTTCGGCTTTGTCGCCTGTGTGGTGATCATTATTGTTTCCAAGTGGTATGGTCACTTAGGCATTATGACCCGTGAGGATTACTATGATAAATGAGTTCTGGCTGCACCCAGCCCTGATCCTTATTGTTGGCGCCTTTATCCTGCCCTTTCTGCCGAAATGGCTGAAGCGGCCCTATCTGGTCATTGTCCCGACCCTGGCTTTTCTCTCCGTGCTCTCCATGCAGGGGCAGCACGGCACCTTCGGGGTGGTCCGTTTTCTCGACTGGTACCTCACCTTTGGCCGGGTGGATAATCTGAGTATGGTCTTTGCCTACATCATGACCCTGATGTGCATCATCGGCACCATCTACGGCCTGCATGTGGAGGAGGATTTTCAGCATGTCGCCGCTTGGCTCTACGTGGCCGGTTCGCTGGGGGTTATTTTCTGCGGCGATTATCTGGTGCTCTTTTTGTTCTGGGAGCTGATGGCCTTTGCCTCGGTCTTTCTGGTCTGGTTCCGCAGGCGGCCCGAATCCCTGGCCGTGGGCTACCGCTACCTGCTGGTGCATACCGCAGGCGGTCTTGCCCTGCTGGCCGGGCTTGTTCTCCGTTATCAGGCCACAGGAGGGGATCTGTCCTTCGGCCCCATCGGCGTTGGCAGCCCGAGCCTCTCCACCTACCTGATCATGATCGGCTTTCTCTTGAACGCCGCGGTGCCGCCTTTCCATGCCTGGCTGCCGGACGCCTACGGGGAAGCGACGGTGAGCGGTGCGGTGTTCATGTGTGCTTTTACGACGAAAACCGCGGTCTATGCCTTGGCGCGAGCCTTTGCCGGGATGGAAATCCTGGTGCCGCTGGGTGTGTGCATGGCCCTTTACGGGGTAGTCTACGCAGTGCTTGAAAACGATGCCCGGAGACTCCTTGCCTACCACATCATCAGTCAGGTCGGCTCTATGGTGGCCGGGGTGGGGATCGGCACCGAACTTGCCATCAACGGCACCTGCGCCCACGCCTTTGCCCATATCCTCTACAAGGGGCTGTTGTTCATGGGCTGCGGTTCGGTGCTCCACATGACCGGCAAAAGCAAATTCAGCGAGTTGGGCGGGTTGTACAAAAAGATGCCCATGGCCTTCGTCTTTACCATGATCGGGGGGCTTTCCATCTCCGCCTTCCCGCTTTTTTCCGGTTTTGTCAGCAAGGCGATGATCGTGGCTTCGGGCTTTGAGGTCCACAACTACTGGGCCGCCTTTCTTCTGACCCTGGCCTCGGCCGGAACCTTTCTCCACACCGGACTCAAGGTGCCCTATTTTATCTGGTTCGGCAAAAACAACTGCAGCCAGGAGACCTGGGACAAGGCGGTTGATCCGCCGTGGAACATGCAGCTTGGCATGGGCATTGCCGCGTTCCTCTGCATCCTGATCGGCAGCTATACCCCGTATCTCTACAACATGCTGCCGTATCCGCAGGTTGCCGCAGGCTACCATCCATACAATACCTACCATCTCTCCGAAACCTTGCAGATCCTTCTGTTTACCGCGCTGGGCTTCTTCCTGCTCATTAAAAAGCTGGCGCCGGAGCCAACGATCAGCATCGATCTGGACTGGTTCTATCGCATGGGTGGCCGCGGCTTTTTCTGGCTCGCCCGAAAGCCCATCCAGTGGGCGGACAGCTGTGTCAGCGAAGGATACCGTTACGTCGGCCTGATCCCGCTCATGACTACGGCCAAGTTCTGGTCCTGGTTTGACTGGCATGCCATTGACGGCGTGGTTGACGGCCTGGCGAAAACGGTGCGTGGCGTCGGTGGCCTGGTGCGAAGGGCGCAGAGCGGCCAGTTGCAGTACAATATTTTTTATGCGGTATCCTTTATTGCTGTTGCGCTCGTTTTATACGTATTTGCCTAAGCCGTCGCCGCTATTGCTGCGGCAACAAAACAATGGCGTCATCTGGATAGCCCAATCGGCATAAGGAGCCGCAAAAAAAAGGTCAAGAAAGCACAGGTTATTTTGTAACGGCTCCTAATTTTTATTACTGAGGATGGTGGGAATGGACTTTTTGATTATGAATGATATGG
>JAZDIS010000253.1:0-5493 GCA_043804705.1 Pseudomonadota bacterium
TCAATCCTGCCACAAACCCCGTCCCCCAGACCAACGCCCTGCCTGCGCCAGGCAGAGTACCGAGCAAGGCAGCTATTTGTCGCGGCAGGGGATCGATGCCGCCAAAACGGCTGCCAAACCCGGGGGCTGGATGAAAGTCCCCCTCGTCAGGCCGTGGTGCGGCAAGACATGCCACAGCCACCTCCGCCGGCTGCCGCGCCAGATTGACGGTCAGAAAATGCATGGAAGCCAGCACCTCGGCGCTTCCCAGATGCGCACCACCCAACACGGAAAGACCAATGGGCAGCAGGTGCTGAGTGTGGGTCTTGCTCACTGCGGCATTCATGGCCGCCCGGGTGGCCGGGTGACGCGGGCCTGGGTTGATCATGGCGATGAACAGGAACTCCAGCATCCTGGCCTGCTCCGGGGTCGGCAGCTCACCTTGGAAAAGCAGAAAGAGGACCTCCGCAAAGCTCCTCTTCCCGGCCAGCTCCAGGATATCGTAGCCGTGGCAGCGGCACTGCCCGGCCAGGTAGGGATTCTCCTCCGAGGGGGTCTCCTGCCATATCCGGGTCTGGGTGCGATTGACAAAGGTCATCTCTCGCTTGCGGACCTTTTGGCTCTGGTCTGTCATCCCTCGGTCCTCAACGCATAACCAGACACTCCTAAAACCGGTAGCTGATCTCTCCCCAGATGGCTCGGCCTTCGATGGGGTAATCGTAGGGGATGTACGCCCTGCCTGGGGCGGCCGCCGCATAGGGGCTGGGAATCCTGCCCGCCTCGTCGAAGAGATTGCGGAGGCCCACTGCCGCATCCCAGTGGTTGGCAATGTTCTTGCGCCGCACCAGCAGGTTGACCAGCTCGTAGTCGGCAATATCGCCGCGCGGGTCGCCCTTGGCGCGATGGCGCTCGCCGATCCAGTAGAGCTGGCCGTCCAGGGACCAGTCCGGCAGGAAAGCCCAGCTCGGGTTCAGGAAAAACTGCATTGCCGGGGCATCCGGCACCACCGCGTCGATCTTCTTGTTTTCGGAGCGCTGGTAGTCAAAGTTGGCGCGCAGCCGGAAGTCCCGGTGCAGCAGCCAGTCCATCTCCAGCTCAAAGCCCCGGCCCTCCTGCTCGCCGTAGTTGGTATACGCCTGGGGTAAGGTGGGGCCGACAAATTCGATGAGTTCCTTGGCCTCATAGTTGAACAGGTTGAAGATCAACCGGAGATCCTTGGTGGGCTGGTAGTCAAAGGCCAGCTCGATGGTCTCTATCTCTTCGGGCATAAGGTTGGGATTGCCGATAACCGCCGGGTTGTTCTTGACGTACTGCTCGCCGAAGGAGGGGGCGCGAAAAGCCTGGCCGTACATAAGTTTGGTGGTGAGGTCGTAGCGGGTCTCCCAGACCAAGGCCGCCCTGGGGTTGACGGTGGAGCCGAAATCGGAGTACTCGTCATGGCGCACCCCGGCGGTGAGGGTCCAGTTTTTGGCAAATTGCCACTCGTCCTGCGCCAGGCCGTACCACAGGGTGCGGCTCGCCTCGTCGATGAAAATGTACGCCGGATCGGTCACATGGACCATGGGGCCGAACTGGTTGACCCCGGCGGCCGGGCCGAAGTTCTTGTACTGGTCCCTGCCGAAGTCGTAGGACTTGGCGCCGATGCCGAGCCGGAGCTGGTGATTGCGAAAGCCCTTGTACAGGCCGCTGGCCTCAAGACCGCCGTCCTGGGAGGTATTGATGGGATTGCCCAGCATGTTGCGGAAACCGGCGGGGAAGAACTGGAGGAAGGTATCCTGATGGATGTAGGAGTAATATATTCTGCTCTCCAGTTCCCAGTTCTCCACCAGCGTGTCGTTGCGGTAGGTCAGGTCGGCAAGCAGGGATTGCGTGTCGATATCGTTGTCGTAGGTGATGGCCTGGGAGCCGCCCGGGCCGAGAGCGGAATCCTGCAGGGAGCCGTAAAGATGGAGGGCCCAGTTCTCCTTGCGCAGGGTGAGGTGGCTGTCCAGCTGCTCGTTCCAGGTGTCCACATAGCCGGGGGCGTTGGAGAGGGCGCCGGCGCCGATGGCATGGAGGTAATCCCGCTCGACGATCCGGTCCTTGTCGCCGCCGCTCCGGCGGGACTCCACGCCAAAGGCCACATCCCAGCCATTGTACTGGCCGCCGTGCTGAGCCCAGATATCGGAGGTGTCGAAGGAGCCGTAGCGCGCTCCGGCCTGGGTGCCGTCAATCTCGAAGTTGTCTTTGGTGATGACGTTGACCGTGCCGCTGAATGCATCCGCGCCGTGCAGGGCCGAGCCCGGCCCCCGCACCACCTCCACCCTGGAGATCATGGCCACCGGCATCTGAAAGTTCATAAAACGGCTACCCTGGTAGTTGGAGGTGAAGGGTACGCCGTTGATCAAGAGCAATACTTGAGGATTTTGACTGGTATGCACCCCACGGATAGACCAGATGGAGGCGAAATAAGCCGTCCCGGACGGCTCCACATGCAGCCCAGGCACCGATTCCAACACCTCGTCCAAGGTGGTGGCGCCCATGCCCTTGATATCATCCGCCGTGATGACCGAGGCCACCGAGGGGGCCAGATGCACCGGCTTGAGCGAGCCGGTGGCCGTAAGCAGCAGCCGGTCGGTGCGGTAGACATCCTCCTCCTGCGGCCCCTGGCCGAACATCTTCTGAAAGGCCTCGGCCTCGGCCTTGCCGGTGGAGGCTGGGGGGGAATCCGTTGCCATGGCCACTGTAGCACAGGACAAACACCATAAAGCCGCTGCCGTCATAAGCCGTTTTTTACGCATCCCTTACCTCCCTTCCGTTGTTGAAAAAACGCCGAACAAGAGCGTGCAAGGAATTTTTCCACTAAAAAATCCCTGCTGATTCTCTCCAGCTTATGGGGAGAGGCAAAAAAAATCAAGAAAACATTCGGCGGGAAAAAATGGGAAAACCCTTTGACTTCATCGGCTTAGCAGGATGCAGGAAGATCCGGCAGGGCCGGTTTCCGCTCAGCGGATAACAGCTGTGGCCATATCCAGCACCTGGGTCGAGACAGGCAGTTCAATACGCTTCGCGGTTTTGAGATTGACGAAGAGCTGGGTGCCGATGGGTTCCATCACCCCGATCTCCCCGGGCTTCTGACCATGCAGCAAAATGTTGCGGGCCATGGCCGCAACCTGGCCGCCGATCTGGCCAAGATCCGGGTTGACAGTGAGCGCCAGCCCCATCTTGGCCAGATTCTGAGTCTGTCCGACACAGAGAAGTTTCTCCTTCAGACAGCGATCCTCAAGCCAATCCATATTCTCCAGAGTATAGACGACAGGGTCATTCAGCAGCCAAAAGGCATCCACCCTGCCCGCAAGCCGCTTGAAGGCCCGCTGGAAGTCCCCCGCACGGTCAACGGGCTCGGCGACCACCTCCAGACCGAGCAGGGCAGCCGCCTCCTTGGCCTGGCCAAGAATTGTTTCCGAAAGAGGACTGTAGAGGAGGCCGACACGCCGCATGGCCGGCAGGAACATGGTCATATTGACAAACTGGGCGCCGGGGGATATCTCGGCTGCGATCCCGGCAATATTGCGGCTGCCGTCCAGCAGCTTATAACGCTGCCAGTTCAACACCATGGCGAAAAGAACCGGGATGTCCTGGCGATCCTGAGTCCAGAGCTTTGCCGCATAGGCGGCTTTGGCGCCCAAGGCGAAAATCAGGGATGGCCTGATGGCAAAAAGCTTTTCCTTCAAGCCAGGATCATGGGTAAGGTCGCCATGCAGGTTGAAAACCTGCACCGGCATCCCTATTTCCTCGCTGAAAATGGTGACCTGCTGCCCATACGCTGCTTCGCTGTCCGAGAGCAGAATGGCGACCGGGCCGCCGGACGCGCCAGCCGCTGCCGGGCCGCCGCCCCAAAGGGTGAGCGCCAGCAGCAGGAATAGCAATCTCTTGGCCATCGAGCTAGTCAGCATTGGGAATCCGCCATGCATCGATTTGCAGCATCTCCATAACACGTGCTGCTTTTCCGCCGTCTTTGCCTGCAAGCAAAACCTTTCGCATCCTTTCAACCTCGCCGGCCGAAACCGCACCGTTAACATAACAAAGCACCGGCAGGGGGAGGGGCTCCGAAACGGCAAGGGTTTTGACCGTCTTGAGAAGACGGGGGTTGATATTGCCGATATGCTCAAGGTTGTCCTGGGAAACAAGCGCCGCCTTCACCTGCCGCAAGGCCAGGGCAAAGAGGGCATCGGAATCCTTGGCTGTGGTGATGAAATTGAGTTCCTTGCCCCGGAGGCCGATGCGTTTGAAGATGGCCTCGTCCAACACGGCAAGCCCGGCCTGCCCCGCCGGCGTCATGGCAATGGTGGTGCCGGCCAGCTTCTCCGTTGTCAACACCGAATCAGCGGCGACGAGCAGCACCTTGCGGTAGGTGCTCGCCCCTTGGCGGACCGGAATCAGAAACGGCTTGAAGCGTTTATCATTGCCGTCCTGATGGAGGTACCATTCCGGCAGAAAAAGAAAAGCCGGGCTATCGTTCCGCACCTCGCGGTCAAAATCGTGGAACCTGGCAAAAGGCTGAAAAGAACAGGAAAAGCCCGAGGCGGACAAAAAGCTGTCCATGGCCTCCTTGAGGCCGGCAAGATTGTTGTGGCTTGAGTCGGGATTGAAATACAGAAAATGGGAAGGAGAGGTGGCGCCCCCTGAGCGGAGCGGCACGCAAACCAGCAACACCAGCGTCAGCAGAGCTGCTATATGCTTACAACACCAGCGCATTCGACCACCATTCAGACAAGAGGATTATAGCCGTGACTATAGCACATCAGCGGTCATCCCCCATAGCATTTAAATTATTTTTTTACGGGTAACCATGCTGGAAGGTAACAGGAGGTGGAAGCAGCGCCCGGATCCGGCGGCGGATTACAGAGTAAACACGATGGCGGCATCCCGATATTTGTCAACAAATTCTTCAATAATCAGACGCATGTTGCTTTCAAAATTCGGCACCTCGGGCAGCTCCCCCTTCATGCTCTCATAGGCCAGCACGTCAAAAAAGAAATCCCCGGAACTGCCTGCGTCGTATTCGGTAAGATGAACCAGATGGTTGGCCAGATAGATGATTTTGGCCCCCAGCCTTTTTGACTGAGGCTGGGCCGGGTCATGGTGCAGACCGACCGGGACGAAAACCGCCTCCGGCAACCCCCATTTTTCCAGCAGGGCCATAGCCACCTCTGCGTGGTCCGTATGCAGCAAGCTGCGTTCCACGGCCAGCAGATCCGCCTGCTCGACGTTTTCATCCCGGCTGTAGCTAGCCACTTGTAATGGCCGGTCCAGAATCACTTTGCCCACATCATGGAGCAGACCTGCGGTGTAAATGGCGGCGGTGTCCCTGGCCTTGGCGTAGCGGGCAATGATATTTGCCAGGATGGCCACAGCGAAGGAGTGCCGCCAGAGCTCGCCCCGGCCAAGGGCATAGGCATCCTGTGGCAATCTGAGCAGCCCGACCGAAGCGCTGGTGATGGAGATGATCTTGACGGCGTCCACCCCCATACG
>JAZDIS010000254.1:0-8629 GCA_043804705.1 Pseudomonadota bacterium
GGCCTCAGGGCTGTCAACGGTTATGGGCATAAAGGCCGCATCGGCTTCGATGGGCGTGGAAAGATCCACCAAGCTGTCACCCAACCGGGCGGCAATGGTCTGTTTGCGTTCCTTGTTGGAAACCAGCTCTTTCAGGGCCTCGGCCACGGTGGTCCCAGCAGGGACCGTTTTCTGCTCCCCGGAGGGAAGGGTGAGGGATATTTCCATCATGATTGTCAGGATCAGCCTTTCCGCAAATGCACAAACAAAAACAAGCACATTGACCAGGTCAATCTGCCTGCACAATAAGGCTTGGCGACTGCTCTCCGCCAAGCCTCGCGACGTCTAAATATCGTGAATGTTCCCTGGTAGGCGCGGGCGGATTCGAACCGCCGACCTCTTGCGTGTCGGGCAAGCGCTCTAACCAACTGAGCTACGCGCCTGAAAAAAACAAGGAGCACGCCGCACGTGGCGACAGCCCATTCTTCTTTTGAGACAAAACTTCCAACCGGCAACCAAATACCAACATTTCACCCTGGTGTCAAGGACAAATAATTCAGGAGCCGTTACGGAATAACCATCGCCGTCCACAAAGTCCATTACGGCTCTTTATGCCCTTTTCACCCTCAAATGACATGATTATTCCAGACACAACGGATTCTTCTTTCTGTCGTCATCCGGCAAAGAATGCGGGCAAATCTCCCCGCCCGGAGACAGCTCCCCCCATCAGGAACAGGTATCCTTTCGGGATTCAATGGCCCGGCTGAGCGTGAGCTCATCGGCATACTTGATGTCCATGCCCATGGGAATCCCGCAGGCCAGCCTGGTCACCTTGACCGCGACCTCCTCCTGCAACCGCTTGATGAGGTAGGCCGCCGTAGCTTCCCCCGGCACCGTGGAACTGGTGGCGATCAACACCTCCTGTACCCGCTGCGTGCGGATTCGTTCCAGCAGGGCGTCCGCCTTGATTTCCTCGGGGCCGATCCCATCCATGGGAGAAAGCACCCCATGGAGAATATGGTACTTGCCCTTGAAGGCCCCGGTTTTCTCGATGGCCATGAGGTCCGCGGATTCCTCCACCACGCAGACCAACCCGGCATCGCGGCCGGAATCTTTGCAGATGGCGCAAGGATCGCTCTCCGCAAAGGCAAAACAGTTGCCGCACAGCCTGATGCTCCGGTGCAGCTCCCCGAGATCCCTGGCCAGACTCTGGGCCTCGCTGGCTGGCCGCCGCAGGATATGGAGAGCCAGCCTGGTCGCGGTTTTCATGCCGATCCCGGGCAACCGGTTCAGATCGGTAATGAGACGACTCAGGGCCGGAGGAAAGACATTCATATGGAGAAAAAACCCCAAGGCGAAAGGTAAACCAAAAAAGAAACAGATTCAGACAGCCGCATTTTTTCAGGCTTCATTTTTCCCTTGCGCCTTTCGTTTAAAACATGCCAGGAATTTTGATCCCGCCGGTAATCTTAGCCATCTCGGCCTCGCTCATCGCCTGGGCCTTGCGCATGGCCTCGTTCACTGCGGAGACCACAAGATCCTGGAGCATTTGCGTGTCCGCCGGGTCCACCACCTCTTTATCAATGGTCAGGCTGATGAGCTCATGCCTGCCATTCACCGTGGCGTTGACCATCCCGCCGCCCACCGAGGCGCTGACCTGCCTGCCCGCCAATTCCCCCTGCATCTCCGTCAGCCGCTGCTGAAACTGCTGCGCCTGCTTCACCATCTGTTTCATGTCCATCCGCATATCTCCGGCATTAACTTTCCGTCACACTCCACCGGCAGCGGAAGCGTTTGACGACTCCCACTGTCCTTTCTCTTTCCTCTTCTATCTTCCCTTTTCCCCGGTCCTGATACTACCGACCTGCCCACCAAAAATCTCAGCGGTCATCCGAACCATGGGATCATTGGCCAAAAACCGCCGCTCGGCAAGAAGGCTTTCCGCCTCATCACCGCCACCATCCTCAACGGCCTGGGCGCCACGCACCTTAAAAACGACCCGGAAATCGTGCTGGAAAAAATCCAGGGCAAATGCCTGCAAGAGTTTCAAATTGTCATGTTCCTGCAACAACTTGCAGTCGGAAGGGTCATCAAACTTCAAGACCAGTTCGCGCCCTTCATCACGTGCCGAAGCGCATAGTTGCAGCACAGGCGCCATCCAGTGCTTCCGCTCCTTGACATACTCAATAAACGCCTCCCAGTGCCGTTTCACCGCCCGGCCAGAATGGGAAGCAGCCGCAGCAGGAAGCGCTTGCCCGCCTTGCTCCGGAAAGGGCGTTGGCTCGGGCGCTATTTCATTTTTTTTTTGTTCCGGCAGCGATCCGGAAAAAGGCGCAACCGATGACCGAGGCATAGGCCTGGACGCAATCGGCTCCGGTTCCGCCGTGGAAATCGTCAGAGAGACTGGCTTCCCGGCGCTCTGCGGCAGGGGGACGACTCCTCCTGCCAGCAACCCATCAAGCCGCCCCAACAGAGCGGCCGCCGGCACAATCTGACCGGCCTGGGTTGCCCGGACAAAAGCCATCTCCAGCGCAAGGCGAGGCCGGGAAGAATACTGCATTTCCTCGCTTCCCTTCAACAGCAGGGAAAAATACTGGTAGAGCGTTTCCGGGCTGACACCAGCGGCAATATCCTTGACGGCCGCAAGCTCCTGGTCGGAAAGATCCAGCAGCTCCTCGGGACTGGTCTTGACCTTGGCAATCAACAAGGCCCGAAAGAACCCCAGCAGATCGTTGGCAAAACGCTTAAGGTCCATGCCTGCCGCATGGCTCTGCTCAAAGATATCAAGGCAAGCGGCCAGATCGGCAGCCAGAAGCGCCCGGGCCAAATTTTCATAGATCCGGCGATCAACCAGCCCCAGGACCTCAGCCACATCCCCATCGCTGATCTCCGCCCCGCCAAAGGAAAAAAGCTGATCGAGAAGACTTAAGCCGTCCCGCACGCTGCCTTCAGCCTCCCGCCCGATCATCTCCAGGGCACGCTGGGAAATGGCGACCTTTTCCGCCCCGGCGATCCTGGCAAAAAAAGCGACCAGTTCGACAAAGGGCACACGCTTGAGCTCATAGCGCTGACAACGGGAGAGGATGGTGATCGGGATCTTGTGCAGCTCGGTGGTGGCGAACATGAAATAGACATGGGCCGGGGGCTCCTCCAAGGTCTTCAACAGAGCGTTGAATGCCTCGGTGGTGAGCATGTGCACTTCATCGATGATGATAATCTTATAGCGCCCCTTGGCGGGGAAAAAACGAATGTTTTCCTTGAGTTCGCGGATCTCCTGGATGCCGCGGTTGGAGGCGCCGTCGATCTCATGCAGATCCATGGCGTTGCCGGCCATGATTTCCGTGCACGATTCGCACTGGCTACAGGGAACATCCGGCTCGCCCTGCCTGCAATTGAGCGCCTTGGCCATGAGCCGCGCCAAGGTGGTTTTACCAACCCCGCGCACCCCGGAAAAAAGCATGGCATGGGCCACCCGGTTCCGGGTGAGCGCATTGCGCAAGGTGCGCACCACGGCCTGCTGACCGACAACCTCGTCAAAATTCTGGGGACGCCATTTTCTGGCTAAAACCAGGTAGGACATTTTCAGTCCTCAGGTGTCAGGCACCGGTGTTTCTGGGGGAGATATGAAAGGCAGAGCAAAGGGCCGAAGGCCCAAGCCGCCTTCCGACAAGATAAAAAGGTAAATATGCAGCAGCGCCGTAGATGCTAGGAAGAGGCCTGCGAAGTGTGCTTGCGCACATAAGCAGGCCGATGACAACGCAGATGCGGTGCTGCTGCATATTTACAAAAAAATGATAGCCAGGCACCCCTGCGGCACACAAAGTAACTCACTACCGTTGCTTCCTCCCGGACCTGGCGGGGTTCGCAAGTCTTTGTTGCGCAGGACCCGGCTATCAAACCGGAAAATATCTGGTGGAGAAGGTGGGATTCGAACCCACGGTACGTTGCCGCACACACGCGTTCCAGGCGTGCACCTTAAGCCACTCGGTCACCTCTCCAGCATTTTCTAAATCAAACAGGCACGCTGGCCAATGGGGCACCACTTTACAACACCTGCTCCCTCTTGCAAAGAACAAAATTCCCCAGAGGACGAGATGCCATCCTCATTTGAGGATTTCACAAACTATTTCAAGATGATACCCCAGAAGAAACCCCGCCCCCCCACGGGGGAAATACGGATTCACCGGCCTGGGACACATACTCGGGGATCACCTTGCCGAGCTCGTTCTTGATTCCCTCAGCGTCATGACTTGAAGCGAACAGCTTGAGATTTTCCAGCGATTCCCGGAGGTCTTCCAGGGAAGCGTTGTTCCCGCGCAACACCATGATCTTTTCATGACCGGTGGAGACAATTCCCTCGCCCTCGGTGATCAACTCCTCGTACATTTTCTCGCCAGGCCTAAGCCCGGTATACCTGATTTCAATCTCCGTATCCGGCTCCTTGCCGCAGAGCTGGATCAAATCACGGGCCATCTGCCCGATCCGCACCGGCGTCCACATCTCCAGAATAAAAATCTCCCCGCCCTCGCCCATGGTTGCGGCCTGGAGAATAAGCTGGCTCGCCTCCTCAATGGACATAAAGTAACGGGTCATATCCGGATGGGTGACGGTAACCGGTCCACCCAACTCGATCTGCCGCCGGAACAGAGGGATGACCGAGCCCGAGGATCCGAGAACATTGCCGAAACGCACCGCCATGAACCGGATTCCTGCCCCTGCCAATCCGGCCTTTTCGCAGAAACCCTGCATGAGGATTTCGGTCATCCGCTTGGTGGCGCCCATAACATTGGTGGGCCGCACCGCCTTGTCGGTGGAGATCAGGATAAAACGATCCACCCCATACCGGACCGAAACCTCCATCAACCGCTTGGAGGCAAAGATATTGTTGTACACCCCCTCCCAGGGATTGCGCTCGACCATGGGCACATGTTTGTACGCCGCAGCATGAAAAACCACCGTTGGCCGATAATGCGAAAACAACGCCTCCAGCAACGCCTTATCCTGCACCTTGCCGAGTACGGCCACATAGCCCCTGAAGCCGAATTCGTGGAGCAACTCCATCTCGATTTGATACAGGTTCTGTTCGCTGGCATCCATAAGGATAAGGGTGGAGGGTTGGAAACGAACGATCTGGCGACAAAGCTCCGAGCCGATGGACCCGCCAGCCCCAGTGACAAGAACCGTCTTTCCCGCCAGGATCTCACCGATCTGCTCCAGCTCGAGGCGCACCGGTGGCCGCCCCAGGAGATCCTTGTACGAGACATCGCGGATGGTCTTGATGGAGACCTTGTCGCTGATCAGCTCCCCCAATCCGGGCAGGGTCTTGAACGGAATTTCGCACGTCCGGCACAGCTCGACAATCCGTTGCATCTGGTCACGGCTGGCCGAGGGAATGGCAATAAGCACCTCTTGGGCCTTGGTCTTGAACACATACTCCGAAAGATCCGCAATGGGGCCGAGAACCGGAATACCGTGAATCTGCTGACCGATCTTGGCGCCATGATCATCCAAAAAACCGGATACCATGTAGGGCAGCGCCTTGTTATCGTTGATTTCCCGCGTCAGCTTCTCGGCCGCGTCTCCGGCTCCGATGATGAGCAACCGCTTGCGACGCTGGCGTTTACTGGTATCCTCCTGAAAAAAAGGAAGCCAGAAAGCAGTCTGACAGACAAGTCTGAGGCTGACGCGAAACCCACTGATGAAAACGAAGGTCAACAGGGCATCGAGCACAAAAACAGACCTGGAATACCCCTCGAAACGATTCAACAACAGCATCCCGCCCAAGGTTACAAAGCCGGCAACCACGCAGGCTTTGAGAATGTTCAGCAGGTCCGCCAGGGAGGTATACCGCCACATACCGCGATACACCCCAAACAAATGAAAAAGTACCAGCTTGACGGGAAGAAGAAAAACGAGAACAGCGGAGATGTTGGCCCGATGCTCCGGGGGCACCGCACCCTCGAAACGGATGGCGTAGGCCAGCAGATGCGCAGCGACCAGCAGTAGCAGGTCAACTCCGAGCACGATCCAAAAATTCAGTTTTCGAAACTGTTGCTTCATGCGATTCCCTGCATTCGTTGGCGCAAAACAAAAAATCGCTCCGATTGAGCAGAATCGCCGTTCATAAGCAGCCGGGGAAAGATCCGTTCAAGGCGACACTCCGTCCCGCTCCAGTATCTGGATACAGGTGCGCCGGACAATCAACACATCGAGCCCATCAAGCCATAACGTCCGGCCATACCGTCCGGCCGAAAATTTCCCGGCAAGACTGGCGGAGAGGGTGGGATTCGAACCCACGGACCTGGTCTCCCAAGTCAAGCGATTTCGAGTCGCTCCCGTTCGGCCACTCTGGCACCTCTCCGTTTCAACTCCATGTAACCGTTCAGCAACATCGCGGCTGAATCCGCTCCTACCTTTCAACTTTCAATTTTTCATTTTTCCCACAACAACCCTTCTCTGCCGGAAAAAATCCTTGAGCAGGATAGCGCTCTCCGCAGCCAGCACTCCGCCTTCCACGGCCAGAAGATGATTGAGCCGCGTATCCCGCCCGACCTGAAAGAGGGAGACCACCCCGCCGGCCTTTGGGTCAACGGCCCCGTAAACCAAGCGGCTCACCCTGGCATGCACCAAGGCGCCGGCGCACATCACGCAGGGTTCGAGGGTAACATAGAGGGTGGTGCCGGGCAATCGGTAATTACCGAGCAACCGGCCCGCCTGCCGCAGCACCAGCATTTCCGCGTGCGCTCCGGGGTCGCACAACTCGATGGTGCGGTTGCCGTTTTGGGCAATAATCCCGCCGGCGCTGTCCACCAGCACCGCGCCGATGGGCACCTCGCCCCGCTCCGCTGCAAGCCGCGCCTCGACAAGGGCGACCGCCATGTACTGCTCGGAAAATTCCCTCGGTAAAAAATCCGGCACGCTACACGTTTTTCGGAGTCCGCTTGAGGCGGTTGACATGGTTGGCGGCCTCCCAACCGGCCACGCACCCCTCGCCCACCGCCTTGGCCATCTGCCAGGGAGGCCCGGCGATGTCACCCGCCGCATAGATGCCGTGGATATTGGTTTCCTGCTTCTTGTTGGTTTCGATAAAGGAAAAGGTTTCCGTGTCGAGCATGACGCCGATGCTGGTGGCAAGCTCCATGGCCCCCTTGGCCCCGAGTTCGACAAAGACCCCCTCCACGGCGAGGGTCGCGCCGCTGTCCAGCACAAGGCCGCTCACCGCCTTTTCGCCGGCAATCTCCATAGGCCATGCCCCCTTATGAACCACCACGGAGCTGGCAGCCAGCCTTTCACCAAGCTCCTTGGTGACCGCCAGATCCTTGCAGACCAGATACACCTCGGCGGCATACTTGGTAAGGGTCAGTGCGCCGTCCACCGCGGCGGATTCGTTGCCCACCACCGCCACCCTGGCGTTGCGATAAAAATTGGCGTCGCAATCCACACAATAACTGACCCCACGCCCCAGCAGCTCCTTCTCGCCCGGCACCTTAAGCTTTTTGCGCGAAGTGCCGGTGGCAAGAATCAAGGTCCGGGCCGCGACCTGCCGACCGCTCTCAACCTTGACCGTGAACAACTCGCCTTCCTGATCGAGGTGCAGGACATCCTCAGCCCACACCTCCGCGCCGGAACGGGCGGCCTGGGCCAGGGCGATCCGCAACAAGTCCGCGCCTGCGGTCACGCCTTCGACACAGAGATAATTCTCAACATGGGCCTGGTAAATACTGCTGTTTTCCGCCCGTCCCAAGACAAGCACCGAAGCCTTTTTCCGGGCTGCATGCACGGCCGCCTGCAGCCCTGCCGGGCCGGCGCCGATAATCACCACGTCTGTTATCCGTTCAACCATTTCCAGTATCCTCTTTTATAAAAACCGTTCGGAATGCAGTGCACATTATATAGCGATTTTTTCAAGGGAAGGCCACCCATTTTCCACGGGAAAGCCGTTGTTCAAAAAACATAACATGGTCTCGTTTCGGATAATCCAAACGCCATAACGAGCCATAACGAACTGCTTCGTAACGGCTCCTAAATACGGCGTGGACAGGAAGATGTAATCTGTGTAAGGTTCAACGGCTCACCTCGTTTTTTCCTTTTTATTGGCGGCAAAGAATCAATGCGCTATATCGCTGATCTGCACATCCATTCCCCCTTCTCCCGGGCGACCAGCAAGGCCGGCAACCTGCAAGGCCTTGCCGCCTGGGCCAGGGTCAAGGGCATCCATCTCCTCGGCACCGGCGACTTCACCCATCCCGGCTGGTTCAGTCAGCTCACAGAGCAGCTGGTCCCTGCTGAACCGGGATTTTATAAACTCAAGGATGAGGCGATCCCCTCACCCCTGCCGCAGACAACACCGGAGGCACTCCCCTGCCGCTTCCTGCTCAGCGCCGAGATCAGCTCCATTTACAAACGGCACGGCGCGGTGCGCAAGGTCCATAACCTGCTTTACGTGCCTGATTTTGCCTCGGCGGAACGGATAAACAGCGTCCTGGCCGGCATCGGCAATATCGAGTCCGACGGCCGCCCCATTCTGGGTCTTGACTCCCGCGACCTGCTCGAAATCCTGCTTGAAAAGGCACCGGAGGGTTTTCTGGTTCCAGCCCACATCTGGACGCCGTGGTTTTCCCTGTTCGGCTCGCAATCCGGATTTGATACT
>JAZDIS010000255.1:0-6322 GCA_043804705.1 Pseudomonadota bacterium
CCCGCCGGTTCACCTTGCGGGAATCAACCCGGTCGCAGAAATCTTCCAGCCCGCCGTAAGGTCCGTCCGCGGCCCGGACCTCCATGATCGAATCCAAGGCCGCGCCGCCTACGTTTTTGACTGCGGCCAGGCCGAAGCGGATGCGGTCGTTGACCACGGCAAAGTCCTTGTCCGACTCGTTGATGTCCGGGGGCAGAACCTCGATGTCGTGGTCCCTGCATTCGATGATGTAGCGCACCACCTTGTCGGTGTTGCCCACGTCGCAGGAGAGCAGGGCGGCCATGAACTGGGCAGGGTAGTGGGCCTTGAGCCAGGCGGTCTGGTAGGCGATGAGGGCATAGGCCGCGCTGTGGCTCTTGTTGAAGCCGTAGCCCGCGAACTTGGCCATCAGGTCGAAGACGTACTCGGCCTTGTCAGCCGGGATGGAGTTCTTCTTGGCCCCGGCCAGGAATTTTTCCTTCTCCGCCTCCATGACCTCGGCCTTTTTCTTGCCCATGGCCCGGCGGAGGTTGTCGGCATCGCCCAGGGAGTAGCCGGCCAAGACATTGGCGATCTTCATGACCTGTTCCTGGTAGACGATGACCCCGTAGGTCTCTTTCAGGATCGGCTCCAGCTGCGGTAGTGGATAGATGGCCTGCATCCGGCCGTGCTTGGTATCGACAAACTGATCCACCATGCCGGACTCCAGCGGGCCTGGGCGGTAGAGGGCCACCAGGGCGATGAGGTCGGAAAAAACCTCGGGCTTCATCTTCATCAGCAACCCGCGCATCCCTGAGCTTTCCAGCTGGAAAACCCCCAGGGCATCGCCCTTGGCCAGCAGGTCGTAGGTCTTGGTGTCGTCCAGGGGGATGCGGTTGATGTCGGGCTTATGCCCGATATCCGCACCAATCAGCTTGAGGGCCCGGTCGATGACGGTGAGGGTTTTGAGGCCCAGAAAATCGAACTTGATCAGCCCGGTCATCTCGGTGTGGACCATGTCGTATTGGGTCAGCACCTCGCCCTTGGGGCCCTTGCAGACCGGCAGGTATTCCACCATGGGTCTCGGCGAGATCACCACGCCTGCGGCATGGATGGAGGTGTGCCGGTTGAGCCCCTCCAGGGTCTGGGCGATGCGGAGAAGCTCCTCTATTTGGGGGTCGCGTTTTATCAGCTCCTGGAGGCGGGGTTCGGCCTCGATGGCCTTCTTGATCGTGATCTTGAGCTCTTCCGGGATGAGCTTGGCAATGCGGTCCACGTCGCCGTAGGCCACGCCCAGGGCCCGGCCCACGTCGCGGATTACGGCCCGGGCCTTCATGGAGCCGTAGGTGACGATCTGGGCCACATGCGCCTCTCCGCCGTAGCGTTGCTGCACGTACTCGATGACCTCGCCGCGGCGCTCCTGGCAGAAATCCACGTCAAAGTCGGGCATGGACTTGCGCTCGATGTTCAAAAAACGCTCGAAAATCAGGCCGTATGGGATGGGATCGATGTCGGTGATCCGCAGGGAATAGGCGGCGAGACTGCCGGCGCCGGAGCCGCGGCCCGGGCCCACCGGGATCTCGTGGTCCTTGGCCCAGTTGATGAAGTCGGCCACGATGAGGAAATAGCCGGGAAAGCCCATCTTGATGATGACGTCGATCTCGTGGCTCAGCCGGTCCCGGTAGGTTTTTTCAATCTCCGGGGTGAGCTGGCCGATCTCGCGCATGTCGCTCAGCCGTTCTTCAAGCCCGGCCAGGGCGGCCTTTTCGAACAGGGAATCAAGGGACTCGCCCTCGGGCACCGGGAAGATGGGGAAGTGGGACTCGCCAAAGGTTAGCTCGACATTGCAGCGCTCGGCCAAGCGGACCGTCTCGGCGATGGCCGCAGGCGAGTGGGCAAAGGCCCTTTTCATCTCGTCGGGCGACTTGAAGAAGAGCTCGTCGGTGGAAAACCGGAAGCGGCTCGCATCGTGCATGGTTTTGCCGGTCTGGATGCAGAGCAGCACCTCGTGGGCCTGGGCTTCTTCCCTATTGAGGTAATGGCAGTCGTTGGTGGCAATGAGCGGGATGCCCATCTCCTTTGAGAGCTCCTTGAGCCCCTGGTTGACCACCGCCTGTTCCGGGATGTTGTTTTCCTGCATTTCCAGATACAGGCGGTCGCCGAACAGGGCCATGAGCTGGCGCGCCTCTTCCCGGGCGCCTTCCATGTCGCCGGCGGTAATGCGCATGGGGATACCGCCGTGCAGGCAGGCGGTGAGGGCGATGAGCCCCTCGGCATGGGCGGCGAGTACTTCCAGATCGATGCGCGGCTTGTAGTGGAACCCCTCCAACTGGGCCAGGCTGGCCAGCTTGAGCAGGTTCTGGTAGCCGGTGTTGTTCATGGCCAGGAGGACGAGGTGGAAGGCGGCCTTGCCCGCGCTTTTCGCCGACTTGTCGAAGCGGTGGCTGGGGGAGACGTAGAACTCGCAGCCGATGATGGGCTTGATCCCGGCCTTTTTGGCCTGGACGTAGAACTCAAGCGCCCCGAACATGGAGCCGTGATCGGTGATGGCCACGGCGCCCATTCCGTATTCCTTGCACTTGGCCAGGAGGTCGCCGACCCGGATGGCGCCGTCGAGCAGGCTGTACTGGGTGTGGACATGGAGGTGGACGAAATTGGCTGGCGGGGTTTCCGGCATGGGTATTTCCAAATAGTTGTAAAAGATTAAGGCAGCGGGGCAAAGAGGCTCAGGCAACGGTGCGGTAAAAGGTGGTAACGCAGCTGCCTGTAGGCTGTTCCGTGTTTATTCCGTACTGAAAAAGTGCATCCGTTCCAAGGCCGCCAGGCTTTCCCACAGGTCATCCTCGGTATGGGGCTCCAGGGTGACGAGGGGCTGCAACCGCTGTTCCTTGAGAGAGCTGAACAGGCCTGGAAAATCAAAGCTTCCCTTCCCAGGGGCAAGGTGTGCGTCCCGGTCGCCGTGGTTGTCGTGCAGGTGGAGCTGGCCGAGCCAGGGAGCAAGGACCGACAGCCACTCCTGCCAGCTGTTTTTGGCGAAGGCCGAGACATGGCCCACGTCAAGGCAGAACCTGGCCAGGGGCGAGTTCAGGGCGGTGAGCATTTTTACATGCTGCTCAGGCCCTGTTTCGTAGGTGTTTTCCAGCATCAGCACCACTTGCCGCGCACCGGCTTGCGCCAACAGCGCCCGCCAGGTTGTCAGGGAAGCGTCGAACCAGGCAGCTTCCTTGTAGCCGTGCTTGTTTGCTTCGTAGTTCAGGTGGCAGACCACTGCGGCAGGCCGGAATACCTCGATGAGGTCAAAGGCCTTGCTCAACTTGTTGCGGCTGGCCGCCAGGATCTTTTCGTCCAGTCCTCCCGGAGCGAGATCGAAAAAAGGGGCGTGCAGAGTGCAGCCAAGCCCGGCGCCAGCCAAGGCCTTGGCAACCTCCCGGTATTCGGTAGGAGTGGCGGTATACAGCGTATCGCCTTCCAGGCCGATTTCCGGCTGGATCCGGTGGGCGAGAACAAGATCCAGCTCCTGTTGGAGGCGGCGAAACGGGTAATTGATAAAACAGCGCGAGGTGATGTGCTGGTACGTCATTTTTTCACTCGTCCAGCCTGAATCACTCATCCAGTTTTTTGGCCTCGTCGATGAGCATGATGGGGATGTCGTCGCGAATTTCGTAGCGAAGCCTGCAGCTTTCGCAGACCAGGCCGTCTTTTTTTCCGGTGAGCGTCAGCTCTCCTTTGCATTTGGGGCAGGCAAGGATATCAAGCAGTTCCTGGCTTATCATGGGGCGGCTCCGGTTGCTGGTAATGGGCGGCGGATGGGGTGGTTTCGGCGGCAGACAACACGGGTGTCGTCACTATCATAACACTTTTTATTTCTTACAAAATGCGCTAGGATATCGGACCTTTTCAGGTGGCCGGATTATGCTGGCCAAATCTTGTGTGAAGATAAAATGACCCGCCAAGAAAAGCAAGCCTTTCCATGGGCGTGGTTTGTTTGGGAGAAGAACAGATATGAAAGGAATAATCCTGGCAGGCGGCTCCGGCACGCGGCTGTATCCGCTGACCCGTTCGGTCAGCAAGCAGCTGCTGCCGGTCTATGACAAACCCATGATCTATTACCCCCTGTCCACCCTCATGCTGGCAGGGATCAGGGAGGTTCTCCTGATCACCACCCCGGAGGATCAGGGACAGTTCATGGAGCTGCTGGGTGATGGCAACCAGTGGGGCATTACCCTGGAGTACGCGGTGCAGCCCAGGCCCGAGGGTATTGCCCAGGCCTTTGTGATCGGAGAAAAATTCATCGGCAACGAGCCGGTCTGTCTGATCCTAGGGGATAACATCTTTTATGGGCACGGCCTGGCCAAGACCCTTCAGGAGAAAGGGGCTGATCCTCAAGGCGGGATGGTTTTCGGCTATTACGTGCGTGATCCCGAGCGCTATGGGGTGATCTCCTTTGCCCCGGATCGGACCGTGCTTGATATTGAGGAAAAACCGGCCAAGCCGAAATCCCGTTATGCCGTGACCGGCCTCTATTTTTATGACAGCCAGGTGGTGGAGATTGCTCGAAACCTCAAGCCTTCCGCCCGCGGAGAGCTTGAGATAACCGATGTCAACCGGGTATATCTTGCCAAGGGACAGTTGCAGGTCGAACTCTTGGGGCGGGGTACGGCCTGGCTTGACACCGGTACCCATAATTCCCTGTTGGATGCAGCCAATTTTATCAAGGTCGTGGAAGACCGGCAGGGCTTGAAGATCGCCTGTCTTGAGGAGATTGCCTTCCGGAAGGGCTATATTGATGGCGCGCAACTGGCCCGGCTGGCCGAGCCATTGCGGAAAAACGGTTACGGGCAGTATCTGTTGCAGATTCTGGATGAGGAGCAAGGAAGATGAAGTTTCTGCCCACCGGGATTCCAGAGGTAATGCTTATCGAGCCCAGGGTCTTTGGGGATACCCGGGGTTTTTTCATGGAGACCTGGCATGCTGCGAAATTTGCCGCAGCCGGTCTTGATCTCAACTTTGTCCAGGATAACCACAGCAAGTCCGTGCAGGGAACCCTGCGCGGACTGCATTATCAGATCGAAAAGCCCCAGGGAAAACTGGTGCGGGTGATCAGCGGCGAGGTGTTTGACGTGGCCGTAGATTTGCGGAAAAACTCTCCTTTTTTTGGCAGATGGGTCGGCGAGATCCTTTCCGCGGAAAACAAGAAGATGCTCTGGGTGCCGCCGGGTTTCGGGCATGGTTTTTACGTGCTGAGCCCCGAGGCCGAGTTTGTTTACAAGTGTACAGAGCTGTACGCTCCGGAGCATGAGCGCTGCATCCGCTGGGATGATCCCGAGCTGGGCATCGCCTGGCCGTTGTCGGCTCAGGCGCCTCTGCTCTCGGCCAAGGACCTGGCCGGGGCCTGCCTGGCCGAGGCGGAGTCGTACCCATGAGGGTTTTGCTTGCCGGTGGCAACGGTCAGCTGGGCAGGGAGCTGCAGCACTGCAAGCCTTCCGGCATCGAACTGCTGGCTTTGGGATCCCGGGATCTTGATCTGAGGGAGGCCGGGCTTGTGGCTGCCAAGGTGAGTGCAGTACGGCCCCAGGTGATTATCAATGCCGCAGCCTATACGGCGGTGGATCGGGCGGAAAGCGACCAGGATGCAGCCTTTGCCGTGAATGCTCAGGGTGCTGAAAATCTTGCCCGGGCGGCCCGCCTGGCGGGGGCATATTGCCTTCAGGTCTCCACGGATTTTGTCTTTGCCGGAGCGCAGTCCCGCCCCCATCAGCCCACGGACCCAACATACCCTCTGGGGGTTTACGGAGCCAGCAAGCTGGCCGGTGAGCAACTGGCGCTTACGGCCTACCCGGAGGGAGTGGCCGTTGTCCGCACAGCCTGGCTCTATTCCGCTTTCGGCAATAACTTTGTCACCACCATGCTGCGGCTCATGGGCGAGAGGGACAATTTGCGGGTGGTGGCGGATCAGATCGGTACCCCGACCTGGGCCCGTGGTCTGGCCGAGGCTCTTTGGCAGATGTGCCGGGTGCAGCCAAAGGGGATCTGGCACTGGACCGACGCCGGGGTGGCCAGCTGGTATGATTTTGCCGTGGCCATCCAGGAAGAGGGGCTTGACTGTGGGCTGCTTGCCCGGGAGATTCCCATCCTGCCCATCAATACCGTTGAATATCCCACCCCGGCCAGGCGGCCAAGCTACAGTGTGTTGGACAAGACCGGGACCTGGGCCACTCTGGGGATGACGCCGCCCCATTGGCGACAGGCCCTGCGGCGGATGTTGCATGAATATAAGGAGAATCGCGGTGCATAAAGCTGAGTTGAGCAGCTCGTCTGCTCAAACGAAACTTATACCCCCTGGGTGCAAACTGCTCGTTACCGG
>JAZDIS010000256.1:0-5694 GCA_043804705.1 Pseudomonadota bacterium
GGCCAGCATTGCCCAGGGCCGGAAGATTGTCATCATCGGGCAGAGCGACCAGGGGATGCAGCATTTCCTGCGCATCCTCTTCTTCATCGAGTATTTCAAGGACTTCCGGGTCTTCTTTCATGGGGGTTATTATTATTAGAACCACGCCAAAGGTCAATCTCTTTCCACGACAGCCACAGCCCTCCACTGCCGCATGCTTCTTTATAATCAACGGGGAAGGCCAATCCCTTTTTATACCCAAAGGGCATAAGTTTCGTTTGAGCAGGCAAGCTGCTCAACTTAGCTTTAAAATTGCCTTTGCAAGGCTACCTTTTTATGATAGATACCCTCTTCTGTGGGCTTAGCACAATTTTTCCATCCATTTTCATGTTTCTGATACAGTACAACAACAGCCCGACCGAAAAAACAGGACCTCCCCCGGATTATCCATGGAAACCATTCGAAATTTCAGCATAATCGCCCATATTGACCACGGAAAATCAACCCTGGCCGACCGCTTTATCCAGCTGTGCGGCATGGTTACCGACCGTCAGTTTCACGACCAGCTCCTGGACAGTATGGATATCGAGAGGGAGCGGGGGATCACCATCAAAAGTCAGGCGATCTGCCTTCCCTACCGGGCCAAAAACGGCAAGGACTACACCCTCAACCTCGTTGACACCCCAGGCCACGTCGATTTCAGCTACGAGGTCTCCCGGGCTCTTGCCTCCTGCGAGGGCGCGCTGCTGCTCGTTGACGCGGCCCAGGGCATTGAAGCCCAGACCCTGGCCAATCTCTATCTGGCCATGGAACATAACCTGGAAATAATCCCGGTCATCAACAAGATCGATCTCCCCTCCGCCGATCCGGAGGGAGTTGCCCACCAAATCGAGGAAGACCTTGGGTTGGACGCCGACCATATCCAGCTCTGTTCGGCAAAAACCGGGCTGGGCGTCGATGCGGTGCTGGAGGCGGTGGTTAATCTCCTGCCCCCGCCCAAGGGCGACCCGGAAAAGCCCCTGGAGGCCCTGATCTTTGACGCATTCTACGACCCGTTCCGGGGAACCATCATCTCCTGCCGCATCTTTGAAGGACGGATCAAGGCCGGGGACACTATGCTCTTCATGGCCAACAATGCCGCCTACCGGGTCGAAGAGGTCGGTTTTTTCCGCCTGACCCGCGAACCGCAGAAAGAACTGAGCGCGGGCCAGGTAGGCTACATCATCGCCGGGATCAAAAACATCACCGACACCAGGCCCGGCGACACGATCACACTGAAGGACCGGCCCTGCGCCCAGCCCTTGCCTGGGTTCCAGGAGATCAAGCAGGTGGTGTTTTCCTCCATCTATCCCGTCTCCACGGACGACTACGAGATCCTGGCCACGGCCCTGGAAAAGCTCACCCTCAACGATGCCTCCCTCTCCTTCCAGAAGGATGCCTCCACCGCGCTGGGCTTTGGCTTCCGCTGCGGATTCTTGGGGTTGCTCCATCTGGAGGTGGTCCAGGAACGGCTGGAACGGGAGTTCGACCTCTCGCTGATCCTCACCGTGCCTTCGGTGAACTACAAGATCTTCCTCAAGGATGGGACCATGAAAGAGGTGGACAACCCGGCCCACTACCCGGACCCGACCACCATCGAGAGCATCGAGGAACCCTTTATCAAGGCGACCATCCTCATTCCGGAACGCTACATGGGGGTGGTGATGACCCTGTGCATGGAGCGGCGCGGTGAAAACACCCATTACCACTACCCCAGGCCCGGCAGAATCGAGTTCACCTGCGAGTTGCCCCTGGCGGAAATCATCTATGACTTCTACGACCGGCTTAAATCCATCACCCAGGGATACGGCTCCTTTGATTATGATCTCCTTGATTACCGGGAAAGCGATCTGGTCAAGCTGGACATCCTGGTGAACGGCGAGCGGGTGGACGCCCTCTCCCAATTGGTGCACCGCAACAATGCCAGGGCGCGCGGGCTCCATGCCTGCGAGAAGCTGAAAGAGGAAATCCCGCGGCAGATGTTCAAGATCGCCATCCAGGCGGCGGTGGGCGGCAACATTATCGGCAGGGAAACCATCTCCGCCCTGCGCAAGGACGTACTGGCGAAGTGCTACGGCGGCGACATCAGCCGCAAGCGGAAACTGTTGGAAAAACAGAAAGCCGGCAAAAAACGGATGAAAACCGTGGGCAACGTAGAGATCCCGCAGAGCGCCTTCCTGGCGGTACTCAAGTCAGACCAGTAGGGCCACAGCGCCGTTTTTTATTGCCAAGAGCGAAGGCCCGAACATCTGCAGAGAATCGGGCTCCCCGGCGACGGCTTCCCCTCACCCCTCACTTCGTGAGCATTGCGGGGCAAGCACGCACTCAATCTTCCCCACCATGATTTCCTGTACTTCCGCTTCGCTTAAGGCTGCACTGTTCTCTTTTGAGATAAAAACTATACAGTCCTTGCAGACGTTGAGCGCGCTGCGGTAATCGTCCAGTTCCTGGGCAACCTCCCAGCACGGCCTATTCTCCTTGAGACCCTGCTTCCCGGCAAGACAGTTGTCCTCGTTCCCGCAATGGGTAATCTGCCAACAGTGCCATTCGTCCGCTGTCGTCATTGTTTGCGTCCTCACATTTCCTGAAAAGAGAGAAGCCCCCGGACAGGCCGACGGCATTGTCATCACGATCAAGACCCGAAGAAAGATCAGGAACCATTACGGCTCCTTTTACCGTTCTTCCCATATCAGACGGCAAGGTTGTTTTTCCACGGCGGCCTACCCGAGAAAAGTGGCGATTGCCGCTATTAATGCATCCTTCCCCTCGCCTGTTTTCGCGGAAAACAACACCCGCTCCTGCTTGCTCAGACCGAGGGCGGCATCGAGGCTCGCGGCCTGCTTGGCCTGCTCGTTGCTGGAAAGCTTGTCGCGTTTGGTATAGACGATGAGAAAAGGGCGACCGCGACTTCGGAGCCATTCTACCAGCTCCCGATCCTGGGCCTTAAGGAGATGGCGGAGGTCGATCAGCACCACCACACAACGCAACGTTGGGCTGGTGGCCAGGTATTCGGTAACCAGCTCCTGCCAGTCGTCCTGGATTTTTTTGGAGACCTTCGCGAAGCCGTAACCGGGCAGATCAACCAGATAGAGTTTGCCGTCCACCAGAAAATAGTTGAGACTCTGGGTCTTGCCCGGCCTGGCGCTGACCTTGACCAACCCATTGCGGTTCACCAATCGGTTGATCAGGCTTGACTTGCCCACATTGGAACGCCCGGCAAAGGCGATTTCCGGCAAAGAATCATCAGGCAACTGCGCCATCTTATAGGCGCTTTTCACAAATTCGATCTTTGCGTAATTCACGGCAGAGTCGGTCACATTTTCTCCTTGGCGACATGTAAACATTCAGCAGCACCACATCTGCTTTGTCATCGGCCTGCTTGCATAGGCGGGCTATAGCTCGCAGGCCTCTTCCGCGCATCTGCGGCACCGCTGAATGTTTACATTCCAGCGGTTGAGCCACGTTTTCCCTTTTCTGGTAAACGAGACGGCGACACAGTCGCCCAGTCTTTGATTGACAGCCCTGTCCGGATGGAACTCAGATGACCTTGTTCAATGAATATTCGATGATGCCTTCGGCGCCGTTCTTCAATAGCCTCGGAATAAGATCCCGCACCTCATGCTCGGAGATGACCGTTTCCACCGAATACCAGTCCGAGTGATACAGGTGCGCCACCGTGGGGGCGTTCAGGCTGGGCAGAATGGTGATCACCTGATCAAGATGGGTCTGGGGCACGTTCATCTTGAGACCGACGATCTTGTCGGCCCGCAGCGCCCCCTGCAACAACAGAGCGATGTTCTCGATCTTCTCCCGCTTCCAGGGATCAGCCCAGGCAGCCTTGGAAGCGATGAACTGGGTGTTGGAGGTCATCAGCTCGTGGATAATCCGCAAGCCATGTGCTCGGATGGTGCTTTCCGTTTCGGTGACCTCGACAATGGCGTCGGCCAGCCCGGAAACGACCTTGGCCTCGGTGGCGCCCCAGGAAAAGGAGATATCGACGTTGATGCCTTTTTCCGCGAAAAATTTCCGGGTATAGCCCACCAGCTCGGTGGCGATCTTTTTTCCCTCCAGATCCTCAAGCCTCTGGATATTTGAATCCCCCGGCACGGCGAGAACCCAGCGGGTCGGCCGCTTGCTGACCTTGGAATAGATCAGGTCGGCCACCACCACGATGTCGGATTCGTTCTCCAGGGTCCAGTCCTTGCCGGTAATCCCTGCGTCCAGAACCTCCTTTTCTACATAGCTGGACATTTCCTGGGGTCGGCAGATGGAGCAGGACAACTCGGGGTCATCCACCTCCGGAAAATAATTGCGGGAGGAGAGCTTGATCCGCCAGCCCGACTTTTCAAAAAGCTCAATGGTCGCCTTTTCCAGGCTACCCTTTGGAATACCAAGTTTCAAAATATTCATTTGTTATAAACCTTCCCGGGATCAAAAACCGGCGTATCGATTACCTCAAGCCCGCTCCCCTGCACCTTTCTAAAAAAACAGCTCCGGTATCCCTTGTGGCAGGCGGCACCTCCCAGCTGTTCCACCAAGAAAACCACGGTATCCGCGTCACAGTCAACCAGTATTTCTCTTACCAGCTGCACATGTCCGGACGACTCCCCCTTGAGCCAGAGCTGATTACGGGAACGGCTCCAGTAATGGGCCTTTCCCGTTTCCAGAGTTTTTTGCCAGGACTCTTCATTGATATAGGCAAGCATGAGAACCTCCCTGGTTAGGTGGTCCTGGGCAATGGCCGGCAGCAGACCGCCCCCCTTGTCAAATCTCAGCACACTCATAATTCTCCCACAACAACAGACATTGTTTACTTGCCCTCTCTGTCCATATCTCGCGGCTTTTTTTCCTCAATCCCCGGCCTTTCCCCTGGCCTGAGAATGAAGCAGTCAGGCGCTCCTGAATTTGCAATATTCCGTGGGCCTCAGACATACAGCCTTTTCGGAATCAACCTTTTCCTTATTATTTCTCACAAAAAAAGTCCATCCCGCCACCTGAAAACAACGCAAAATATGACTATCTTTCTATCTTGTCAAGTAGTTGCGGCAATAGAGGACAGCCAAAAACATCTGCTCCCGGCATGTATAAAAAAAAATTAAGGTAGCATATCCTGGGGAAAAAGACTATTTTTTTAGGTTGTCCGCGCCACGCGAAAAAACCGTCCCTAGAGCAACAACCTTTCATTTTTCTTTATTTTTCAATTGGATAAAACCACAAGTCATGATCAGCACCGTGCCATTTGCCTCCATGCAGCCAAGACTTGACCACCCCCCCGTGGGGCCTGGCCAAGATCTGTCTGCCACACTCGCCAAAGCCGAAAGCGTTATCAGCCAAGCCAAAGAGACCGTAGCCGCGCAAAAAAAAGAAACCCTCACCCTCTCTGCCGACCACCGCATAACTCAGTGGAATGACTGCAATTTCAACGATCATATCCGAATCATGTCCTTTCTCGGTCTCCCGGACACCATGGCCGAAGCACGGGACCAGCATCCCGCCAAAACAAAAAAATTCTCAAGCATATTGAGAAATGCGAGAACGAACTGGGCGCCCTGGATATCGATATCCGTCGCAAAACCATCCAGCCCATCAAGGCTGTCAGCCAGGCGCAAAAAATCGTACAAGAATGCGCCGCCTATCAAAAAACCGTGAAAAACTGGCGCGACCAGATCACCCTTT
>JAZDIS010000257.1:0-2262 GCA_043804705.1 Pseudomonadota bacterium
TGGCTCTTATTGTGCCCTGCCATCGGGTGACAGGTTCCTCCTGCCTGGGGGGGTTTGCCGGGGGAGACGCCGTAAAAAAACACCTCCTGCAATTAGAACAACTGACCATGATGCAAGAAAGCAGAAACCGGCTGTAGCCACAATGCTACAGCATTTTCATAACCTCAGCGGGGATATCGAGCAGCGGCACAACTTTATCCACTCCGCCGGCTGCGATGGCCTCCTTGGGCATCCCGAAAACAACACAGGTTTTTTCATCCTGGGCAATTGTTTGCGCGCCGGCCTCTTTCATCTTCAACATGCCTTGAGCGCCATCCTTGCCCATCCCGGTGAGGATAACGCCAACCGCGTTGGCCCCGCCATAGGCAGCCACCGAATTAAACAACACATCCACCGCAGGGCGCTGATAACAGACCAGTGGTCCGCTTTTGATATTGACGTAGTAACGGGCGCCGCTCCGCCGCAGGACCATATGGAAGTTCCCCGGCGCAAGCAAGGCTGTGCCCGGCACTACGGAATCTCCATCCTGCGCCTCTTTTACCCGAATCTGACAAAGACTGTTCAGCCTTTCGGCAAAACTGGTGGTAAAATTGGCGGGCATGTGCTGAACAATCATGATCCCCGGTGTATTTGCCGGAAACTGGGTGAGAACATCCTTCAGGGCTTCGGTACCCCCGGTGGAGGCGCCGATGGCGATCAATTTGTTCGTCGTCTTGGTCAGAGAAAGCCTGGGTGCGTCTGCGGGCCGGACCGTGGCAAGATGCAGGACCCGTTGCGCCATGTTCACGTGGGAGGCGGCGCGTATTTTTTCGGCAAGCTGGGCGCTCATGTCACCGACTGAATAAGCCTCGCCCGGTTTGCAGATAACATCAACCGCCCCGCTGTCCATGGCCTCCATGGCCAAAGCCCCGCCCGCCTTGGTCAAAGAACTGACAATGATGACCGGAAGAGGGAAATAACGCATTAGCTTTTTAAGAAAGGTAATGCCATCCATCCGCGGCATTTCCACGTCAAGCGTCACCACATCTGGCTTGAGGGCAACGATCTTATCCCTGGCCACATAGGGGTCTGGCGCCGTGGCCACAACCTCAATGTCTTTTTCGTATGACAATTCCTCGCTGAAAACCTTGCGAACAACCGCAGAATCATCCACCACCAGTACGCGTATTTTTCTCATGATCTCTTCTTGTCTTTCTGGGATCTCAACAAAGCAACTCCCTTTTACCCGAACTTGCCCATTTTACGCATGTGTTCCGACAACCCAGAGAATCCCGAATTCGGTGTTAAACATGCAAAGCCCAGTCGCGCCAAGCAGGGTCTCCGGAGAAAACTCCTCAAGCACCCGGGCTTGCGGAATAGCCAGCGAGGCCTTGCCCCCGGGATCCAGCCTGCCCAGCAAACTGCCGATAGCCATATTTGCCGTTTCCGCGGCCGTGTCCATGACCTGCCCGCTTTGGACCCCATCCTCATCAACCCCGAGAAAATTCACGGTGATATTCTTGCCAAGCTCCCAGGGAAAATAAAAAAGGAACCTGCCTTTACAGCCACCGGAATAATCGATCGTGGCCTCAATGAACTTGCCGCGCCCCAATTCTTCTTTTCCTGGCGCCTCTTCAAGCGGCTCCAAAAAGGTAAAAAACATGGTCTCAAAGACCTCTGAAAAAGTTGCCAAAATGACCCGCCGCAAATCCTCATCCATTCCGCAATCCTCCCCGGCTCTTTTCCAAATCCCCGATCATCTGCAACTTCCGTTGCCGCCAGCCATTCCCTTTCTTCTTGTAACTGTAAATGGCACCCCGGCATAACTGTCCATAACGGTACCTAAAAATCGCTCTCCTCACCAAGATCTTCGTCCGGCTTCTCTTCCAATCTGTGCGCATAGGCCTTTTCCAGCACCTCATAGAGGATTGCCTTGATGGTCTCGGGCTGGAACGGTTTTCTCACATAACCCGCGACTCCAAGTTTTTGCGCCTCTTCCTGGCGGGCATCGCTGGCCTCAGTGGTTATGAAGATCAAGGGAATTTTCCTAAGATCCTCATCTTCGCTGATCTTTTTCAAAAGCTCCATCCCGCCCATTTCCGGCATGTTGATGTCTGACAGAATCACATCAATCCAGGTTTTCGATAAAACAGCCAGAGCCTCTCTGCCATTGGCCGCCTCATGAAACTCTCCGACAGGTACGCCGGACATGCTCACGGTTTTCTTGATCACGGCCCGCATGGTTTCAGAGTCGTCTGTCACCAAAATATTGAAAGCCATCGC
>JAZDIS010000258.1:0-7616 GCA_043804705.1 Pseudomonadota bacterium
ATGGACCACACCAATAAACTATCGACCTACTTCACACCACCTTTTTGAGACATTTTACCCCAGAACCTGCGATGAAAAAAAGTTACTTTGAAGACTGAGACCGCCCTCCCGCGGAAGTGACGCTTTGGGCAAGCAAAGAAAATGAACAGAAGGATAAAGCGTGTTCCCCTGGCTGAAATTTCTTGGTAACCAGAGATTGCTTTATATGATGGTGCGTGACTATGACTGAGATGACCGAGACCAAACCAGGGCCCAAAGAGATGCCGAACCAATGCGGACTTTTTTTCAGCCTGCTGGAAGATTGCCTGACCAGAAACACCTTTGTCAAACTGGTGTTGGGCAAATACCATGGTTCGGAACCGGGGCTGGACCGGGTCTTTGTCCGCAGGCTTACCCTGAAGGAGGGGGAGTCCCTCTCTTTTCTCTATCGCTACCAGACCAAGGACATAACCAAGAACCTGCCGATCCCGGCGGGGATTGCGACCATCCGCGAATTGTTTGCCGCCTCGTTCAACAACGTGCATCTGCAGACCCTGACCGAGGAGGTGCAGCTCGCGGTGAACAAAAAGGGCAGGTACAATCTGCAGCGGGGCAAGGCAGCGCCGAGGGAGGTCTCCCCCCAGGAGCATGACCGCGAGAAGGAGCGGTTTCTCGATCTTGCCGCCCGTTTCTGAGGGAGCTGGGGGTCACCAACGGGCAACAGCAGCTCATCCCCTCCATGTCGCGCAAGTGGAAGCAGATCAACAAGTTCATCGAGGTTCTTGACCATGCCATTGCCTCCTCGAAGCTCAAAGAGCAAGAGCGGGTGCGGGTGATTGATTTCGGCTCGGGCAAGGGATACCTGACCTTTGCCACGGAGGAGTACCTGCGCGCAGGCCTGGGGCTCAAGCCCGAAGTGATCGGGGTGGAATTGCGGGAGGATCTCGTCAGCCTGTGCGGCACAGCCGCTAAAAGGCTGAAGCTCGACGGGTTGTCTTTCGTGCAAGGCGATATCCGGAGCTACACACCAAAGGGGATCGAGATCATGATTGCCCTGCACGCCTGCGACATGGCCACGGATTACGCCATCCATTTAGGCATCCGCTCGGGGGCTTCGATCATCATGTGCGCCCCGTGCTGTCACAAACAGATCAGGCCCCAGATGCAGAGCCCGGAGCTGCTCAGGCCCATGCTCAAGCACGGTATCCATCTGGGCCAGGAAGCGGAGATGGTCACCGATTCCCTGCGCGCCTTGCTCCTTGAAGCCTCCGGCTACGAGACCCGGATCTTCGAGTTCGTTTCCCTGGAACACACGAGCAAGAACAAGATGATCCTGGGGGTGAAGGGGGACGGCCCGGTGAAACAGGCGGAGCTGCTGGCCCAGATCCGGGAGATCAAGGAGTTTTACGGGATCCGGGCGCACTGCCTTGAATCCTTGTTGCAGGCGGATGGTCTGGGGCAGGGCGGGTGAAGACAAACAAGACCTGGCCGTCTCCCTGTTTGAAGTTTTTCTGAACACCCTTGCAAGGAAGAGGCAATGGAAAAAACAGATTCCCTTACCAACCTGCTGAAACTGCATAACCTTGCCATCTCCACGGTCAAGGCGAACAAGATCCTGGTGGCTCTTGGCCTGCTGGCCGAGAAGGAGCGGCCCAGCTCGAAATATGCCGGCAAGATGAAAAAGTACAAGGCACTGACCGGGCAGGGGCTCCGCTACGGGATAAACGAGGAAAACCCCAGCAGTCCGGGGCAGACCACCCCGCATTATTTTGTGGATAGCTTTGCGGCGCTGCTGGCGCTGATTCAAGAGGAAATCAAGCGGGTCCCGGCATGAACGGCAGGAATCGCAGCGAGATCAAAGCCGGGCTGCGGGTGTGCATCGTTTTGAAGAAAGACCAGCGCTCGGGCAAACTCACCGAGGGCGTAGTGAAAGACATTTTGACCAAATCCCCCACCCATCCCCACGGCATCAAGGTCCGGTTGGAAAGCGGGGCAGTGGGGCGGGTCAAAAAGATGGGAGCATTATAAATGGCGCAACCATGGCGAATAGTGGACAGCATCGACACCGATGAGGGGCTCCTCGATCTGCGGCAGCGAGGCGAGACGGATTTTTTGATTACCATCGACAGCCGGGTGCTGATGAACTCTTCGGCCAACCGCTCCGAGATCGTTCTCTCCGAGCTGGCCTGTGCGGATCTGAAGCAGACCAGGAAGCCCAGGGTGCTGGTGGGCGGTCTGGGCATGGGCTTTACCCTCAAGGCGGCCCTGGATAATCTTCCCCGTGATGCCGAGGTGGTGGTGGCGGAACTGAACCCGATCGTGGCCGCCTGGTGCCGGGGGCCCATTGCCCAGTTGACCGACGGGGCCGTGGACGACCCCCGGGTCACGGTGGTAATCAGTGATGTGGCCAAGGTGATTGGTGAGGCGGCAAACAAGGGCAAGGAGCAGCGCTTTGACGCCATTATCCTTGACCTGTACGAAGGCCCCTATGAAGGGGATCAGGGCAGGGGCGACTATCTGTACGGCAAGAAGGCGCTGGCCGCCAGCCGGGCAGCCTTGAAACCGGCCGGGGTGTTTGCCGTCTGGTCCGAGGACCCGGACGCCGCCTTTGAAAAACGGCTGCAGGCGGCCGGGTTCTCCGTGGACCGGCAGCGGCCGGGCAGGGGCGGGCGCAGGCATGTGGTGTATATCGCCCGGAAAACGGACTAAGAGATGAAAAAAATATCCGGCATTGTTGTTGACCCCGTGGCCCGCAGGCAATTTCCCGGCACCCTGATTATCGACCAGGGGCGCATCGCCGACATCATCCCCGGCCCGGAGGCCAGAGGCCCCTTTATCCTGCCGGGGCTGATCGATTCCCATATCCATATCGAAAGCTCCATGCTGACCCCGGCCGCCTTTGCCGCTAAAGCGGTGTGCCACGGCACCGTGGGTGTGGTGGCCGACCCCCATGAGATCGCCAATGTCCTCGGGATTGCCGGCATCGACTTCATGATCGAAAGCGGTCGCCAGGCGCCATTGAAGTTTTATTTCGGCGCTCCCTCCTGCGTGCCGGCCACCGCTTTTGAAAACTCCGGGGCCACCCTTGCTGCCCGGGAGGTGGCAGCGCTGCTCCGGCGGGAGGACATTTTTTTTCTCGCCGAGATGATGAACTTTCCCGGGGTTATCGGCCGGGACCCGGAGGTCATGGACAAACTTGCTGCCGCCGCGAAGCTGGGCAAAAGGGTGGACGGCCACGCCCCGGGCTTGCGGGGGGACGCGCTGGTCACCTACGTGCAGGCGGGGATCAGCACCGATCATGAATCGGGCAATTTGGAGGAGTGTTACGAGAAACTGGCCCTGGGCATGAAGATCATGCTCCGCCAGGGATCGAGCGCCCGCGATTTCGAGGTGTTGCATCCGCTCGTCACCAGCCATCCCGGACAATGCATGCTCTGCAGCGATGATCTGAAACCGGCGGATTTGGCTCGCGGGCACATCAACCTGCTGGTAAAACAGGGACTCCGCCTGGGGCATGATCTTTTTGACCTGCTGCAATGCGCCTGCGTCAATCCGGTGCGCCATTACCACCTCGGGGTGGGATTGCTGCAAAAGGGGGATCCGGCCGATTTCATCATGGTCGATGACCTTGAGAGTCTGGAGGTCAGCGGTGTCTGGATCAATGGCGAGATGGTCAGCGACAGGGGACAAGCCCTTTTTGAGGCCGCGCCGCCTGTGCCGATCAACCGCTTCAACGCGGGCCCGCTTACGGCCGGGCCGCTGCAGGTACAGGCAAGGGGTGGGCGGATCAAGGTCATTGAGGTGACGGACGGCCAGATTGTCACCGGCGCCGGGTCTCATCCCGTACCTTTGGGCAGCACTGTGGTCGAGGCGGATCCGTGCGCGGACCTGTTGAAGATCCTGGTCCAGAACCGCTATGCGCCGGCGCCCCCGGCCATCGGCTTTGTCCGGGGTTTTGGCTTGCGGCACGGCGCCATGGCCTCTTCCATTGCCCACGACTCCCACAACCTCATCGCCATTGGCTGCAACGACACGGATCTGGCCCGGGCCGTGAACCTGCTCGGGGAAAGCGGGGGCGGCATCTGTTTTGTGCAGGGGGAGGAGGAGCGGAGGATGGCCTTGCCGGTGGCAGGCCTCATGGGGTTGGGCAGCTGCGAAGAGATGGCCCGAGATTACAGCGCCATTGAGCAACGGGTCAAGGAAAACGGCTGCTTCCTGCAGACTCCCTTCATGACCATGGCCTTTCTGGCCCTGCCCGTGATCCCGGCCCTGAAAATCACCGATCTGGGACTTTTTGACGGGGAAAGATTCGAGCTGACCGATCTTTTTGCCTGAGGGGGCTGGTAAAGCCGACAGGCAAGCTGGGGGTGGATTATCGGGAAACATTTTGTCGGAGAACGATTTTTCCTGACGAACCGTTCCGGTCTGGAAAGATAATCTCAGCTGAATTGCTTGCCTGTTTTCGGTTCGTCCCCTGAAAATTTGTCGCGTACCGTCCGCATGGCAAAAATGGAAACAAAGTCCTTGACCACAGCCTCTGTCCAGAGTTCGCGATAGGTGTGCATTAAAAACGGCTTGATGGTTTCCGGCTCGACCTGAAGCTGGCTGGCCAGATCATTGGTAATGCTCTCAAGAATTTTTTCATCGGGTTCTTGCCCCTCATGTGTCTTGGCCATCCTTCCCTCCTTCGTCACGATCCGGTTACGACAGCGAGAGCAGCAGGGGAACCAGCAGCCTGGGCTCGCAGTGGGGGGCGCTTTCCTTACTGAGCAACGGACAATCGATCAACTGAATCCCCAGTTCCACAAGCCTTTCTCGATCCACTTCTCCGGAGTATCCTCCATTTTTTGAGTCAATAAGAACACAGCTCAGTACCTGATGGGCCGGGATGCCGGGCTTGTTTTTTTTCAGGTAATGCAGCAGGGTTTCGATCTGGGCCATGAGGGTCAGGCCAACTGTCTCCGGATCTTTCCCCATGCTGGGAATATAGACTTTTGGACAGACGTTATTCTGGATGGCCTCGGTCACCCCGCTCGGCAGCAGGCTGGCGATGAGGCTGGAATAGAAGCTCCCCATGGGATAACAGATCAGCTGGGCGGAGAGGATCAGTTCGGGGAGCTTGTCGCGCACCCTTGGCCAGACCTCGCCCTTGCTGGTTGCCGAGGTTGTCATGGTCAAAAAGAGATGGACGATCTTCTTGTCCAGGGGAGGAACCTCCTTGCCGGTAAGCAGGTGCTGTCCCACCACCACCTGGCCGTCGGCAAGCATCGCCCCCAGGTGCAGATAACGGTTGAGCACCGGTCGGACCGTGCCCCGTGCCTCGACCAGTTTCGAAAAGAGAAAGATCACCGGGTCGAGATGCCGGCCATTGTCCAGGTATCCGGCAGTGAGCACCAGATTCCCGATACTGGCCCCTCGCAGGTCAAAGTCTTGGGGCATCCGGGCAAGAAAGATCTTCAGGTGATGGCGAACAATCTTGCGCAAGGGATCGGGGATGGCCGCCACCAATCTGTGCCGGCCGGCCACCATGGTCCGCAGCTCCGCAAGGAGCGGTTCCTGCTCCGTCTCTTTGGGGAAGCGGTAGGCAAAGAGCCGATACATCTCCGGATTGCCCTGCACGCTCTGGTCGGCCAGGTCCATGAGCCGGGCCCGGATATCGCCGATGGAGGGCATGGAAAAGGCCTGTCGCAGGGTGGCCGAACTGCCCCCGGAATCGACGGCGGTCATGATGTGGCAGGAGTTGTGGGTGTAGTGGATCAGTTCCCGGCTCACCCCGCGCAGGGCGCTGCCGCCGCTGAAGAAGAGCAGCCGCGGCCCCAGCTCGGGGGTGCGCCGGTAGAGTTCCACCCGGACGGGGTCCGGCAGGGTTATCTCCCTGCAAACCTTGATTTTCATGGGCTGATGTCCGATTCGTCCGTCAGTGGCCATGGCATTCGGCCAAGATTTCCAGGCAGGCCTCGCAGGCCCGGCCGAAATCAATGCCGCCGCTGATCTCGTACACCCGTGTTTTGGTGAGGATCTCCAGATAGGCATCCTCGGAATGGTCGATCTCCTCACCGTGCTCCGGCAGGAAGAAGAGGCCGGCGGATTTCATGAAGGCAGGGAGCAGGTCCCGCCGTTGCCGGAGATCCACCTCCTGCACCACGGTGGGCGCCGAGCCCCGTTGCCAGTTGAGAACCACCAGCCCCGCCATGGAGGCGGTCAGGGTAAAACGGCCAGGACCGAAGCAGTGGTCGAGGAACACGTCGTACTTGTGCTCCAGGTTCCAGAGCGCCTCCGGGGCGAGGCCGGCGAACCGCTCCCGGTCCTGGGGCGGGATGACCCCGGCCAGATCGGGGTTATTGAGCGCCGTGCCGGGATTGATGCGGGGCAGCTTGGCCACTCCGTACAGGAAGAGGCCGGCGCCACCCTCTCTTACCATCACCCGGTCATTGCTGAAAAAGTCCGTGCCCCGGCTCATCAGATGCAGGGCCAGGGTGGATTTGCCCATGCCCGAGAAGCCGGCCAGCGCCAGGCCGCAGCCGTGCAGGCCGACGCCGGCGGCATGGCCCAGCAGGCAGCCCTGCCGGAGTTTCCAGCTGATGAAGCGGTTGTTGATGAAATTGATCACCTGGTTGGCGTTGGCCAGGCAGGGGCCGACGGCCAGGCTGTCGTCGCCGCCGAAGACGAAGAGCATGCCGGTAAGGCGCTTGCGCACCACGCGACCGTCGGCCAGATCGACAAACTCCTCCTTGATCTTGTTCTTGCCCGGGTCCGGCTCCTTGGTCTGGAAGGCATGGGGGAGCTGAGGCGGCTCCCCCTCATGGGCGGTGATCAGCATGTCCCAGGCTGCGGCGTCCGAAAGAAAATCGCTGAAGTACTCCCGCAGGGTCTCGACCAAGGCAAGGGAATTGGTCCGCACCCCGATCCGGCAGTCATCAAAGGCGAGGACAAGCTGTTCGGTAGGCGGGAACTCCGCCCGGAGGCGCTGCACCAGCTCGTGACGTTCCGTGGTTTTTTCCATCATGCTCCGATCCTCCCGCAGACATAGTCCGCATAATGCCGGGCCGCGTCGATGCCGCAGGCCTCCTGAATGCCCCGGAACCCCCCGAAGGCGGATACCTCGAACACCCGTGGCCCCTCGTCGGTCTCCACCACGTCGACGCAGGTGAAGTCAAGGTCAAAGGGGGCCTGGGCCTTACGGGCCAGGGCGATGATCTCCTTTGGCGGTTCGTGGGGCTGATACCTGCCGCCGGAGGCGGTGGTGGTGTTCCATGAGTCGTTGCGGCAGGTGCGGGCGTAGGTGGTGAGATATTGGCCGCCCAGGAATACTACTCCCAGGTCGCGGCCGTTCAGCTCGATCTTCTTCTGGATGTACATGATCCGGTGCGCGGCTTTGTATTTTTCGATAACCGTCCGGGTCTCCCTGCCGGGCCGCAGCACGATCATTCCCCGCGCCTTGGTGGAGTAGAGCGGCTTGAAGACCGCCTCCCCATATGTCGCCACTGCGTCCATGGCCGCGTCGATATCCTCTGTGATGGTCAGCGGCGGCATGGGAATTGCTGCGAGTTGTAGGGTGATGGTGCAGGTGAGCCGGTCCAGCACCCGGATGATGCTGAACGGGTTGGAAAAAACCGGCAGCCCCCGTTCGGCCAGGA
>JAZDIS010000259.1:0-2458 GCA_043804705.1 Pseudomonadota bacterium
CATCGGCAATCCAGTTGACGATCCGCATGTCGAAATCTTCGCCGCCGAGAAAGGTATCGCCGTTGGTGGATTTCACCTCGAACACGCCGTCACCGATCTCCAGTACCGAGACATCAAAAGTACCGCCGCCCAGGTCGAACACAGCGATTTTCTCTTCGCCTTTTTTGTCCAGACCGTAAGCCAGGGCTGCGGCTGTAGGCTCGTTGATGATCCGCTGCACATTAAGACCCGCAATCCGGCCCGCATCCTTGGTGGCCTGGCGCTGGGAATCGTTGAAATACGCGGGCACGGTGATGACCGCCTCGGTGACTTCCTCTCCCAGATATTCCTCCGCGGTCTGCTTCATCTTGGTAAGGATCATGGCGGAGATCTCGGCAGGGGTCATAACCTTGCCGTCAACCTCAACCGCCGCGTCACCATCCTTGCCGTTGACGATCTTAAACGGGCTGATTTCGATGCTCTTTTTCACTTCCGCGTCGATGAACTTGCGCCCGATAAGCCGCTTGATCGCATGCAGGGTACGGGTCGGATTGGTGACCGCCTGCCGTTTGGCAACCTGACCCACCAGCCTCTCGCCGCTGTTTGAAAAAGCCACCACCGAAGGGGTGGTCCGGTTGCCTTCCACATTGGCGATAACCTTAGGCTCGCCGCCTTCCATCACCGCGACACATGAGTTTGTCGTTCCCAAATCAATACCAATAATTTTTCCCATCTCATATTCTCCTTAGCATAACGGGATGAAGCATCCTTAATTATTCTTCAACGTTACCCTTTGAAACGACGACCTTGGCCGCCCGGATAAGTCTGTCCTTAAACATGTATCCTTTCTGATATTCCTGCAAAATCTGATTCTCCGGCACGTCCGCGCTGGCTTCCATGGCCACGGCTTCATGGAAATTCGGATCAAAGGGTTGCCCCGCGCCGGCCAGGGGTTTTACCCCGAATTTTTCCAGGGTATTGAGCAGCCCCTTGCAGGTCATTTCCACCCCGGCCAGGAGAGTCCCAGCATCAGCATCAGGGGAACATTTGCACTGCTCCACGGCGCGCTCAAGGTTGTCCAGGGAAGGAAGAATCTCCCGCAGGATGGTTTCTTCCGCATACTTGAGCGCTGTTTCCCGCTCGCGTTGCATTCTTTTCCTGAAATTGTCCTGTTCCGCCGCCATGCGCAGCAGCTTGTCCTCCAACTCAAGGTTTCTTTCCAGGGCCTTTGCCAACTGAGCAGAGACGTCTTCCGCCTCAGCCTTGCCCTGATCTGCCCCCAAGTTCTCCTGTTCAAGACTCTCTTGTTTTTCTTCTTGCTCAGCCACCCGTATCTCCTTTCCGGCGCAATAAACCCCTTGGGCCTTCCTGCGATTCTAAACTGTATCCATCTGCAATAACTTGATTTTTCTAGGCAATTTCAAGTTCGTGTCCAACAATAAGTATGCTCTTTTTCGTTGTCAAGACAACGGGCGGGATTTGTCGGCTGCCAAAAAAATCGGCCCGGCAAAAGATGGATAGAGACAACCATCTGTTTTTACGTGTTTATAATGCAACACTATCCCGTATTCCAACCAAGGCATGATCCAGTGCCAAAAAAAAATTTTAGACATCCCCGAATTCACCGATAATGACAGTAGCCGCCATTCGCCCATATCTTGCAACATCAGGATCAATACCAATGCGCCTCGGAATAGTTCCCCCCCTCTTTTTACTTGTTGCTCTTTTTCCCTTGGCCAGCGCTGCGGATATGCGTCCGATCAAAAAGCTCCGGGCAGGGCTGCCCCCCTATGCCGTGACGGAGAAGATCGCCCGGCACAATGATCAGGTTGTGACCGGCAGGCCTGCGGACGAGCCGCTACGGACGCCGCGCACCCCGCACATGACTTGGCTGGCGGATTGCGATGCCCGGGTGCAGCCGGCCCTGTTCTATCCTGACCCGGTTGACACGATCTACACGGTAAGAAATACCGGCAATCAACTCTTACTATCCGCCGGAGCCATTGACTACGGGGTCAACGAACTCCTCTCCCCTGTTCTGCTCATCACCGGCAATACCAACAACGACAGCCTCCGGCTTTTCACCAAAGGCTACAGCCACCTGGGAGCGGACCTGCGCCGGGATCTGGACGGGCTGCGTCTTTCCCTGGGGGAACAGGCAGGCAATGGCGCTGGGGCACGGACAGAGCCGATGCTGGTGGAAAAAAATGTTGATTTTCAAGTAAACACGGCCTTGAAACGGTACGGGCCAAGAATAGAAAGCGGCAGGCTGGTGGTAATCGGAGCGGTGATCGATCTGAACAATCAATACGGGCACGGACTCAATCGCTTGATCATTATCAACATCAATGGGGAAACCGGCCCGGAAAAATTGCGGGCCATGCATCATCTTATCCGGCTGGACAAACGGTTGCTTGGCCTGATTGGCCGCAAATCATGGGAAGAGGCAGAGAAAGAGGCCAAGACCACCATCATCCCG
>JAZDIS010000260.1:0-4058 GCA_043804705.1 Pseudomonadota bacterium
GATCCTGACCGCCGCCCGGGAGGCCAAAAAAAACGGGGCGAGCCGTTTTTCCCTGGTGACCAGCGGCAGGGGACTGGCAAGCGCTGATCTGTCCCAGGTGCTCGAGATCCTCCGCGCCATACGCAAGGAAGTGGGGATCAAGGTCTGCGCGTCCCTTGGTATTCTGGGTGAGTCCGAACTCATCCGGCTCAAGGAGGCAGGGCTTTCCCGCTACCATCACAACCTGGAGACCTCCAGGGAATTTTTCCCGCAGGTCTGCACCACCCACAGCTTTGCCGACCGGGTCGCGACCATCAAGGCTGCCCAGGCTGCCGGGCTCTCGGTCTGCAGCGGCGGCATTTTCGGCTTGGGGGAATCCGAGGCGGACCGCCTGTCCATGGCCATGAGCCTTGTCGAATGCGGGATCGACTCGGTTCCCCTTAATATTCTCATCCCCCTGCCAGGCACGCCCTGCGCCGGGACTGCCCCCCTGGCCATCGCGGAAATCCTCCGGGCCATCGCCCTGTACCGCCTGATTCTGCCCCAGGCGGCCATTCGCCTGGCCGCCGGCCGCGAATCGGCCTTGGCCGATTTTTTAAGTTCCGCCTTCATGGCCGGTGCCGACGGCATGATGATCGGCGGCTATCTCACCCAGCGGGGCCGCTCCCCTGCGGCGGACTACCAATTTGCCGAAGACATCAAGCAATTATGGTCGATCTGAAGGACTGGCTGAACCAGCAGCGGGAAAAGGGCGGACTCCGCCAACTGCGCCCGGTGATCCGCCGGGGCAAAGGGCGGCTTACCCTTGCCGGAGACGATGACCGGCAGCTGATCGATTTCTCTTCCAATGACTACCTGGCCCTTGCCGAACATCCAAGCCTCATCGCGACAGCCCAGGAGGCTCTGCGCCGGTTTGGCACCGGTTCGGGAGCGGCCCGCTTGATGAGCGGCGATCTGGCGATACACCATGAGCTGGAGGAAGCTGTGGCCCTGCTCAAGGGTAAGGAGAGTGCCCTCACCTTCGGTTCCGGTTATATGGCCAACGCCGGCGTCATCCCCGCCCTGGTGGGCCGCCACGGCCTCATCTTCAGCGACCGGCTGAACCATGCCAGCATCCACGACGGCTGCCGTCTTTCCAGCGCCCGCCTGGTTCGCTTCCGGCACAACGACCTCAATCATCTCGAAGACCTGCTCAAGAAAAAACGGGGCACCGGCACGGCTCTGATCGTGGTGGAGTCCATTTACAGCATGGACGGCGACCGCTGCCCCCTGCGCGAATTGGTGAAGCTCAAGGAGCGGTTCGCCTGCCTGCTCATGGTGGACGAGGCCCATGCCACCGGGGTCTTTGGCGCAAACGGCGGCGGGGTTATCGAAGAGGACGGGGTGACCGGGGCAGTGGATCTGGCCATGGGCACCTTCGGTAAGGCTCTTGGCAGCTATGGCGCTTATGTGGCGGGAAACAGGGAGCTGATCGAGTATCTGCTCAACCGGGCCAGGAGCTTTATCTTCTCCACCGCCTTACCTCCTGCGGTTGCCGCGGCTTCCCTGGCTGCGGTGCAGCTCGTCCGGCAGGCGCCGGAGCTTCGCCGGGAACTGCAGGGAAAAATCGGTTATTTTAAGGGATTGCTGCGCACCGGGGGATACACCGCGGACCTTGGCCCCTCGCAGATCATTCCCATTCTGGCCGGGGAGAGCGGCGCGGCGCTGGACAAGGCTGCGCTGCTCGGAAAGCAAGGTTTTTTTGTTACAGCCGTCCGGCCACCCACCGTGCCGGAGGGCACAGCGAGGCTCAGGTTGTCAATCACCCGCCATCACAGCACAACGGATCTCTCCCGGGCAGCCGCAGCGCTGTTGGAGATCATGGGTTAGCGTTTATTGGTGAAGCGGGAGGGGAAACGAAAAGCGAAAAAAAGAAGGGGGGTAATTTCCGGGCTGGGACAAACCCAGCCCGGAAATGAAAACAACAGCTTACTTTGCAGCAGGAGCGGCTTCAGGAGCAGCAGCATCAGCAGGAGCAGCATCAGCAGGAGCAGCAGCATCAGCAGGAGCGGCTTCAGGGGCCGGTACTACTGCCGGAGCGGCAGGTTCCACGGCAGGAGCAGCCTGCTCGACCGGCGGAACTACTGCGGCTTCTTCACTTTTCTTGCAGGCGATCATGCCGGTGGCAAGGAGCAGCATCAGGGCAAAGGCAACGGTTGTTTTGATTGATTTCATGGTTCTCTTCCTCTCTTTGTGTTTTAATAATTGCGACAATGCGCATTACGCTTGGTAGTGACCACGCCCGGATCACCCAGCCAACTCTTCCCTCGGTTAGGGGGGTGACAAATGTAAGCTTTATACATCCGCTCCTCGGCTGAGTAAAGGAAAAATATACAGGACCACAGAAAAAAAATGCCTGTTCTCTTATGTTTGGCAAAAAGGGCAGCAAAAAGTGGCTCGTCCTCCTAATACCGTGCGAACAATCGATTGACCGCACTGCGGACAGGGCTGCCCGTGCCGCCCGTACACCGCGAGTTCCAGCTGAAAATACCCGGCCTTGCCGTTGACGTTCTCGTAATCGGAGATGGTGGATCCTCCCATGGCAATGGCCTTTTCAAGAATGAGCCGACTCTTCGTGACGATGAGCTGCCAATCGAGCTTCAACAGCCGGTTGACCTGGGTTTTCGGGTGGGTGCAGGCGGCAAAGAGCGTCTCGTTGGCGTAGATGTTGCCAAGGCCCACCACCACCCGGTTGTCCATGAGAAAACTTTTCACCGGCAGCCTCTTGCCCCGCGCTTTTGCCAGAAGATAGTCGGCGCAAAAATCCTCGGAAAACGGCTCCGGTCCCAAACCGGCAAAGGGATCGTTCTCCCGCAGCTCTTTTTCGGAAAAAACCTCGACACAGCCGAACCGGCGCACATCGTTAAAACGCATCTCCTTGCCGTTGTCCAAAAGAAAGCGGAGATGATCATGCTTGCGTCGGGGGGTGTCACAGTCAAAAATGCCGATTTTGCCGGTCATGCCGAGGTGGAACAGTATGATCCCCTTGCCGGTCAGGCGCAGGAGGATGTATTTGGCGCGACGCTCCACCCCCAGAATGAAGGCGCCTTCGACATGTTTGTCCATCTTACCCCTGGGGAAAGGTTTGCGCAGCTTCTTGTTGCTGAAGGACACCGAGAGGATTTTCCGCTTAAGCACCAGGGGGCCAAGCCCTTGGCAGATCACTTCCACTTCCGGTAGTTCGGGCATGACAAGACTCCTTTTTCAGACTGCCGCCTCGGGCTTGATTTTCCGGATCACCTTGGGGATAAAGAAGGAGCCGGCAAAGAGCGCCAGGGAAAATGCGGCTTTCCAGCTCACCAGCTGCCGCCAGTTGCCTGATTTCCAGACCTCGGCCAGGGTGGCGAAGAAAAAGGTGAGGACAAAGCCTCCTGCGAGGATGCCGAAGAGGGTCCCGAAGAAATACTCCCGAAAGGTCACCCGGGTCAACCCCATGCCAAAGTTGAGGGGGGTGAAGGGGAAAAAAATCAGCCGCAGGTAGAGCACTGTTGCAAAGCCTTTGGCCGCGATCCTGTCATCGTATTTTTTCAGCCGATTGCCGATCAACCCCGCAGCAAAATCCCTCCCCAGGTAGCGGCCGATGAAAAAAGCCAGGGAAGCGCCGAGCATGGCACCCAATTCATTGTAAAGAAAGCCGTACAGGGTGCCGAACAGCAGGGCTCCGAGGCCGGTGAACAGGGTGGCGGGCAGGAAAAGGCAGATGCCCCCGGCATAGAGGAGCACGAAGACCAGCGGCCCCCAAGGGCCAAAGGAGTTCACCAGGGTCTGCAGATAGCCGGGCGAGATGTATCCCCGCACCGGGGTAAAGCGAAACAGACCGATCATTGCGGCAAGAAACAACGCAAAAACGACCGCCTTGCCAACCCCTTTTTTTTCAGTCATCACTGGCTTCATCTTTCACCGCCCCTCCGTAACTCCGTCTTTTTCCATAAAGGACAATGATCCCCGATACATTCCCGATTGGCGGAAAACTGCCGGCAGAAGAAATCCGCTTCGGCCAGGAGCGACACCGGCAGAAGCCGGTGGGAGAGAAGGGCCGC
>JAZDIS010000261.1:0-3011 GCA_043804705.1 Pseudomonadota bacterium
GTTTATGGGTAAATTCATGCTGCTGACCGGCGCATACAAGGCCGGGCATCTTCCCTTGGTCATTCTCGCGGCCATCAATACCGCCATCTCCATCTATTACTATCTGTCCGTGGTGCGGGTAACCTACTCAGCCGGTGCGGAAGATCGTCCCGCCGTGGTTGTCGGTGGTGTCTCCAAGGCAGTAAGCGTTGCCATGGTCCTGATTATCATCGCCATGGGGCTTCTTCCCGATCAGATTCTGCAACTGGCCACGGACGCTGTTCGCGCCATCCTCTAGCGGGAGGTTATACAGTCTTTTGGTTTTCAAAAGCTGATTCGTTTTTGGCTCGCAAGCAGGCTGTGGAAAAAGTTTTTCAACCGCCTGTTCTCCCCCAGGCCAGTGGCCTGTCTTCCTAGAGTTTCCGCCAGGCCGTGGGGAGACTCTTGACAAGTGGTAAAATAATTGTATAATCTACAGAATTATTCGGGCCTGCGGGAATAACTCAGTGGTAGAGTGTCAGCTTCCCAAGCTGAAGGTCGCGGGTTCGAATCCCGTTTCCCGCTCCAGTTAGTTCCGGGCATTCTGGCGCTTGTTGGCAAGAAAACGCAATGTTTTCTTTGAGCGTAAAAGGGTGCGGTTCTGACTAGGCTGCATTGTTTCGTATTGAAAGAACCGGTCATTCCGATCGGTTGGTGATTTTTTAGAAAGTGGGCTCAGGCCCGCTTTTTTTATTGGTATACTGTGCTATGGAAGAGGATGCGATAGAGTCACCCCTGGTTCGGCGGTTGACGGAGCTTGCCGGACCAGTGGTCGAGGGTTCCGGCTGTGAGCTGGTCGAGTTGCAGTTCAGGCGCGAGGCCCCCGGCTGGGTTCTTCGTCTGATCATTGACAATGAAAATGGCATCGGCATTGATGATTGCTCCCGAATCAGCAGGGAGGTCGCCCATCTTCTCGAGGTGGAGGATCCCATTGAGCAGTCATACAGTCTTGAGGTTTCCTCTCCCGGCCTTGATCGGCCCCTGAAGAGGGAAAAGGATTTTTTGCGCTGCAAGGGAAAAAAGGCCAAGGTGGTTGTAGTGGAGCCCATTGACGGGCAGAATCAGTGCATTGGCCTGATTGAAGATGTGAACCAGGAGTCGGTAACTCTGCGCACCGACCATGGTATTATAGAAATTCCGTTTACCCGGATGAAAAAGGCCCGTCTGGTTATTGAGTTTTAAAACCGTCTGGCCGGTGTTGGCCATAAGGGGGCGAGGCCCTCGGTGGCGGATGTCCGGGCGTAATCGCCGAAAGAGAGACAGGAGAGAACAATGCTGTCAGATTTGAAACGAATTCTTGATCAGATAAGTAGAGATAAGGGGATTGACCGGCAGTTGCTGATTGACGCCATCGAAGAAGCGGTGATGTCCGCGGCTAAGAAGAAATTCGGCCAGCGGCGGGAGCTTGAGGCCCGATATAATGATGAGATCGGCGAGGTTGAACTTTTCCAGTTCCGCAATGTTGTTGAGGCGGTTGAGGATGAGCAGACGGAAATTTCCCTGACTGAGGCTTTGGTTCTCGACCCGGAGGTGCAGCTCGGCGACGAGCTTGGCAGCAAAATGGACAGCGTTTCCGATCTTGGCCGCATTGCCGCGCAGTCCGCCAAGCAGGTGATCATTCAGAAAATGAAGGACGCCGAATGCAACGTCATTTATGAAATGTACAAGGACCGCAAGGGCGAGGTTGTCAACGGCATTGTCCAGCGCTTCGAGCGGGGCAATATTATTGTTAATCTCGGCCGGACCGACGCCATTCTGCCGACCAAAGAGCAGATGCCCCGTAAATCATACCGCCAGGGGGACCGAATCCGTGCTCTGCTGCTTGACGTGCGCCAGAGCAGCAGGGATCCGCAGCTGGTCCTGAGCCGGACCAATGATGAGTTCGTGACCAAGTTGTTTGCCATGGAGGTTCCGGAGATTGCCGAGGGGATCGTAAAAATCCTTGGGGTGAGCCGTGAGCCCGGAGCCCGCGCCAAGATAGCGGTGAGTTCATCCGCCTCGGATGTGGACCCGGTGGGTGCCTGTGTCGGGATGAAGGGATCCCGGGTGCAGAACGTGGTCCAGGAGCTGCAGGGCGAAAAGATCGATATCGTGCCCTGGAGTCCGGACCCGGCCCGCTATGTTTCCAACGCCTTGTCCCCAGCCCAGGTTTCCCTGGTGGTAGTGGATGAGGAGAAGAACACCTTGTTGGTGGTTGTGCCTGATGACCAGCTTTCCCTGGCCATCGGCCGCCAGGGGCAGAATGTGCGCTTGGCCGCCGCCCTGTTGGGGTGGCGGATTGATGTGAAGAGTGAGCAGAAATATGCTAAATTTAATGAAGAAGGCTTTCAGTCGCTTCTCGATGTTCAGGGGATGGATGAAAAAACGGCGGAAGCCCTCTATGATGCGGGCTTCAATTCAGCCCAGGATCTGGCCGAGGCGGAGGTTGCAGATGTGGTTGCCGAACTGAAATCCCTTGACGAGAACAGGGTTGCCCGCTTGATTGCCTCCGCCCAAAAGGTCAACACGGCCAAAGAGCAAGACGATTCAGAGCCGGTCTCAACCGAGGATGGAGAGTAAGAAGGTTATTTGGCATGAACGTCGTCTTCGGGGAAAAAGGCCGGGTGCCGATCCGGACATGTCTGGGGTGCCGCCGGAGGAAAGCGCAGCAGGAGATGTGGCGGTTTGCCGTGGACAACAGCGGTCGTGTAATGAAAGATTTCCGCGGGAAGCATGATGGACGTCATGCTTACTGTTGTCAGGACGACAGTTGTCTGCAGAAGTTTTTTAAAAACAAAAAAGGATTATCCAGAGCGTTTCGCCAACAGGTGCTGGGATTTGACGAAGGGTTGCAAGGCCTCTTCGGGAGTGAGCAATGACAAAAATCAGGGTTTACGAGTTAGCTAAAGAAGCGGAAATGGAAAATAAGGATTTGGTGGCTGCCCTCATTGAGATGGGCTATGCCATTAAATCTCATAGTTCCACTCTGGAGGACGAGATAGCACAGGAGATCC
>JAZDIS010000262.1:0-5209 GCA_043804705.1 Pseudomonadota bacterium
GTTTACCTTATCAAGGACAGCCACTCAGGCTCAAACCGCTCGAAGCAACCGCTTCAGAAACCGATCCGCACCCCATTGACCATCTGACTACCAAACCGTAGAAAAAACCAGCCTGCCGTTTCTTTTCCCGCCGCACACCCAAACGGTCAATTTCGCGTATTTTTTCTTCTTTTTTGCACAAAACTGAAGAGCCACTCATTTTCCAGAACACTGGTCTGTATAATTTCTCACCTGATAAAAGTCAAGAAAAAACATTGCGCATATCCTCCCCATAAAACCCGACCGCTCCGCCACTTCATCACTCCCATTCTCCTTGCCTCCCTCTCATTCTCTCTCCTCCGGATTACCTCTTGGCAGGCCGAAAAATGAAAAACTCTCCCAGAGTATGGTCCATTGGACAAAATCATTTTCCCATGCTTGCCGAGTCCAATTATTGACCCTGAGAAATGAATTTGACACAACCCTTTCCCGTGGTTACTGTGTTGCCAAAATCGCCCTAGGCTTTATCGCGCATTGTCGATACAACTGGCTGAAAACACAGAATGGAGACAACTGGAAGCTTTCCTTCCTCCAGCATCAGGCTCCATGCGTTCCAACATTCTGACAGAAACAATGCGGTCACTTCTCTGCCCCAATAACACATTCCTTATGAAGGTCTACCATGAGCAAGTCACAACAAACGCCACAAGCCACTTCCTTTGACAAGTCCCTGTTCGGTTCCGGCAACAACCCAAGCAATATCATGCCCGCCAAACTCACCTCTGACAGCACCCTGAAATTCAGCTGCCATCCCGGAGTTTCCTGCTTTACGAACTGCTGCGGCAATATCAATATCATCTTAACCCCCTATGATATTCTGCGAATCAGGCGCCCTTTGAACCTGTCCGCCGAAGAATTCCTCCTGCGTTTTACCACCCCGGTCTACCTGGAAAAAACGGATCTCCCCGGAGTAAAAATCCATCTCGACGAGAATGGCCGCTGCCCCTTTGTCACGGAAGAAGGCTGCACCATCTATCCTTACCGGCCGACAACCTGTCGCTACTATCCGGTGGGAATGTCGTATTTCCATGCGGCGGGCAACGAGGGGACCCCTGCGGAGGAATTCTATTTCCTCGTCAAAGAGCCCTACTGCAAGGGGCACGAAGAGGCGAAGACGCAAACCATCCGCGAGTGGCGGGTTGAGCAGGGGATTGACGAGTCAGACGAATTGAACCGGGAATGGATGGAAATCGTCATGCGCCGCAAGTCCTTCGGCCTGCAGGCCACCTTGAGCGAACCCGCCCAGAAGATGTTTTTCCTGGCCAGCACCGATCTTGACAAATTCCGGGATTTTGTCTTCAACAGTTCCTTTCTGGACACCTATGACGTCGATGCGGAAACACTGACGAAAATCAAAACAGACGATATCGCCCTCATGAAATTTTCCTGTAAATATCTGGCCTCTTCCATCTTCGGGACCAAGGACCTGACGATAAAGGCGGAAAAAGTCAGGGAGCGGGTGGAGCAGAACAAAAACAATCAGGGCGAGGTGGAAAAACAGGCTATGGAAACATATGAAGCGCTTCGCCGCGATCACGATCTGCTCAAGCAGAAAATCGAGGTGCAGAAACAGACGGACAAGAAAGGCTGATCACCCGGCGGGGAGGGCAATCGTAAAGGTGGCGCCCTCCCCTTCCTTGCTGTCCACGGAGATTGTTCCCTGATGGCTGTCGACAATGTTTTTGACGATGGCCAGCCCAAGCCCGGTCCCCCGGTTTTTATCGGTATAAAACGGCGTAAAGATATGCCCCTGTTTTTCCAGGGACATCCCCCCCCCGGTATCGCTGACCATGAGCATCGCCATGCCCGTTGCTTTATCATATCCGGTTCCCACGGTGAGCTTGCCCCCTTCCGGCATGGCCTGCACACTGTTGACCAGAATATTGAGACAAGCCCTGTGCATTAGCCCCTGATCGAGGGATATCCTCGGCATATCCTGAGCCAGCGTGGTTTGAAGGACTATCTTCTGCCGCTCCAGCTCCGGCTCCATGAAGGTGAGGATCTTACTGAAGATGTCATTTACCGAGGTCGGCACCATCTTCGGCTCCTGAGGACGGGCAAAATCCAGAAATTCGCGCACGATTCCATCAAGCCTGCCCGTTTCCTCCACGATAATTTCAGCCAGGTGTTCATTGCCCGGCGCCACGCTTTTGAGACGTTTTCCCAGAATGTCCGCAGTGCTGCGGACAATGCCCAGCGGATTTTTTATTTCATGGGAAACCGAGGCCACCATCTTGCCGAGGGTGGCCAGCCTCTGACTTTGGTGCAGCTGCTGCTCAAGGCGTCGACGTTCCTCTGCCCGGGCGTCGATGATCCGGTCCGCCCGCGCCACGATGAAACCAAGCACCACAAAAAGGGCAGCCATGATCAGCATGGAGGTAAGGATGATGGAGCCCTGCAATTTGGTAATCGCCACCACATCCTCGGAAAGATCCTGAACCACCTCGATAACCCCCATGATGACGTCCCCTTTCTGGTTGTTCGCCTGATACTGGCGAAAGGGGATGAAAGTACTCAGCTGCGAGGAAATGGGCCGTGCGCCGGGAAGGAGGTTCAGCAGAGAGCCGGCTGAACGAACCACGGAGTTATTCTCTCCTGCCAGGGCCTTGCGGTACTCAATACCGCCCTCACCGGTTCGACCGATGCGGGTGCTCACCGTACTGTAGGAAATAATGTTTTCCCGGGAATCAAAAATAGTAACCGCCTGGATCCGCATCCCGTGCGTGGCGTTGCGGACAACAGCATCAAGCCGGGCGAACTGTTCGGGATTGCGCAAGGCGATCTTCCCGTAACGCACCACCGTGGGCAGGACAAATTGCTGGAATACCTGATGGCTGAGGTTCTCGGCGACAACAAAGGCATACGCCTCGCTGCGTTCCAGCAAAACCTTTTTGGCATGGTTCGATATGATCCAGGAAAGGACCAAGGTAAAGAGGAGAAACACGACAAGACCACTGTAGGAAAAAGACTTGACCAGCCGAAACGGCTTCAGACTGGCGAGACTGGCCGCATCGTCCTTCGTTTTTTTTCTTTCAACCATGACATACCCCGCATCGTCTGCACTGCAACGTATCACAGGCAATCGTCGATTTTTCCTCCAAGGCCTTCCGATACTCCGCCCACAAATACCGCCGGTTTATCCCATGGTCAATGATCTCCCAAGGGAAAACCTCTTCCCGGCCACGCTGGCGCACGGCATAGTCTTCCGGGTCTATGCCGCAGCCCTGCATGGTCTGCCGCCAGTTTTGCCCTCCTTGCAGCATGGCGTACAGGGCCAAGCCGACCCTGCGGTCCCCACGGGCCAGCACCGCCTGATAGAAAGCATTTCCCGGTTGATCTACAACCAGGCGGGTGTTGGCCATGCCAGCCACCCCCTTGCGCAAGAATTTTATGCTATTTTTGAGCACTGTCAAGGAGGCGAAGCCATGAAACTGAAAAGGGGTCCAGGCCTTAGGCACAAAGCTGTTGACGCTGAGCGTTATGTTACCCATGCGTCCCGTTTCCCGGCCTACCCCCAGCAGGGTCTTGCGGACCTTGTCCGTCAAAAGCAAAAGTTCCGCCAGGTCATCCTCGGTTTCCGTGGGCAAACCGATCATGAAATAGAGCTTGAGGTGATTGATTCCGGCCCGAGCCAGGGCCTCTGCCGCGCATAACACATCCTGCTCGCTGATTCCTTTATTGATTACCCGGCGGAGCCTTTCCGAACCTCCGTCCGGCGCGATGGCCGCGCTTTTCAACCTGCTTTGCGCAAGCAGGTGACACAGTTCACCGCTTATGGCGTCAGCCCGCAGGGAAGAAAACGACAGGGCACAGCCCTCGCCCAGCAAATATTCGGCAATCCGGGCGAGATCCTCACTCCGCGCCATCTCCATTCCCAATAGGCCCACCCGTTTTATCTCCTCGGGCCGCTCGGCCAGGGCGGCAAGAATGCTTTCCGCCGACCAGAGGCGGGGAGGGCGGTAGACAAACCCGGCAGCGCAAAATCTGCACCCACGGCTACAGCCGCGGCCAAGTTCGGTCAGGAACAGATCGGCGAACTCCGCTTCGGGAGAGAGCAGCTTCGAGTGTCCAGCTACCGGTGATTTGTCCAGCACCACGCGCCGCACCCGGGCAGGCACCTCCGGAGCCGCCTCAATACGGGCCAGGACGCCGCCTTCCCCGTAATGCATGGTATAAAAGCGCGGAACATAACAGCCGCTGAACTCCCGGACGATCCCCCTGAGCAACTGCTCCGGCTCTTCGGCTGTCAGATGTTCGGCAAGATGCTCCATGAGTTGCGGGAGGATCGGCTCCGCCTCGCCGACGACAAAAAGATCCACAAAGGGGGCCAGGGGCTCGGGATTGATAAAGGAAGCAACGCCGCCGCCAATGACCAAGGGTTGTCCAGGACGAAACCGGCTGGTGTTTGCGCTGCGCTTTTCAGCCAGGGGTTCGATCCCTCCGGTAAGAAACAGGGCCAACAGATTGAGAAAGTCCTGCTCAAAGCTCAAGGAGCAGAGCAGGATCGGGAAATCGCGGAGTGGGCGCCCCGATTCCAAAGAAACCGGGGGCTGGTTGTCTTGGTAAAAAAACCGCTCACAGACGAAGCCGGGCAGGCTGTTTACCAGGGCATAGACGAGCTGGAAACCCAGGTTGGAATTACCGAGTCCATACCTGTTTGGAAAGATGAGGGCAACCGGCAGCAGCCCTTTCCATTTTTTGCGTTGCGTCCCTTTTTCGCTGGCAAGAAAATCACCGGGTACAGGTTGGCGCTGACGCATGGAGGTTCATCTCGAACCTGCCGGAGAGGAGCAACACGCCCCGGCAGTGGTTGAAAACGGGCAGCCACTGCGCACCCGCTTTTTATTGGCATTCCAAAATGATGGCGTCGTAACAGCTTGTTATTTACCCCACTCCAACTGTAACTGTTCAGCAGCGCAGCGAGACTGCGAAGCAGGTGCGGTGCTGTTGAACAGTTACATATCAGCTTTCATTCCTGCGCAGAAAAGTCGGCCTGTCGTAATCCTGCTCAGTCCGGATATTGTTCGCATAGGATCTTTGCATGCCGTTGGCAACATTGCGACCTGCGGCCATGCCTTGTTCCCCTTTCCTGAATGGAAGCGTTTGCGCGGCAGGCTCCCTTCTCTTAGGCATGAGCTGCACCTTGTCGGACAACTCCTCGATTTCTTCC
>JAZDIS010000263.1:0-5733 GCA_043804705.1 Pseudomonadota bacterium
CTGGAGGCCTTTGATGGGGAATTTTTTGAAAAATATTACAGCCTGATGACAAGCACCAAGGCTGCGGTTGATGAGCTGCGTGGGGGCCAGGAGCTGACCAAGGAAAAGGCTTTGGTCGAAGTGAAGATGTTCGGCCTGTTCTTCATCATTGGCGGGATTATCTCTCTCATGGTTGTTGGCCTGTTCGCCTTTTTTGTCGTGCAGATGCTTATCCGGTCCATCAACACCATTGTCAACGAGCTGGAAGAAAGCGCCGACCGCATCTCCGAAGAGGCCCAGGCCACGGCCAGCACCTCCCAGATGGTGGCGGAAATGGCTTCGGAGATGGCGGCATCACTGGAGGAGACCAGCGCTTCCCTTGAAGAAATCACCGCCATGGTCCAGCAGAACGATGCCAATTCGAGCGAGGCCAATTCCGGGATGAAGCAGAATGAAGCTATTGGCTCCAGGGCAAATGCCAATGTGGCGGCCATGCAGGTTTCCATGCAGAACATCAAAAAGGACAGTGACGCTATTGCCACAATTATTCGTGAGATCGAGGCGATCGCCTTCCAGACCAATCTCCTCGCTTTGAATGCGGCGGTGGAAGCGGCCAGGGCCGGGGAACAGGGAGCGGGTTTCGCCGTGGTTGCCGATGAAGTGCGCAACCTTGCGCAACGCACCGCCAAATCGGCAAGAAACTCCAGTGATCTGATTGAACGGGCTATCGCCAATGTTAATGACGGCCTGAAAAAGGTGAACGAGGTTGTGGCGGAATCTTCGGATGTGGTGGATGGCTCACGAAAGGTGGCTATTCTGGTGGAAGAGATTTCCACTGCTTCCCATGAACAGACCCAGGGGGTTCTCCAGATCAACAAGGCAGTGACCGAGATGGACACCGGCACCCAGCAAATGGCGGCCAATGCCGAGGAACTGGCCGCAGCTTCCGAGGCGGTCACCTCCCAGACCATGATGCTCCGGGACAATATCGGGCATCTTACCCGCCTGGTTGAGGGGAGAAAGGATTAACAGCTAAAGGGAAAGGGCGCTTGTTTGTTTGCTGCGTTCTCGAGAGTGTAAGTTTTGCAGAAGAGGCCGCACCCGAAAAGGGGGCGGCCTCTTCTGCTAGGGCAGGGCCATTCCTGGTGATAACGGGTTTCCACCCCCTGTTTTGGAGAAACAAATGGGCTATTTTCTGGCAGGGGATCTGGGCGGAACAAAAACCCTTCTGGCCTTGTATGCCACAACAGCGCAGGGGTATGCCCCGGTCAGGGAACAGCGCTTTGCCAGCGGTGATTATGACGATTTTCCGGGAATGATTGCTGATTTTCTGTGCGATGTTCCGGAGCGTCCTGCGGTGGCCGCTTTTGGCGTGGCAGGGCCGGTTGTTGACGGGAGGGTCCGGATGACCAACCTGGGCTGGCTTATTGACCAGGAGGCATTGCGGGAACAGTTCCGGTTTGTAGAGACCCTCTTGCTGAACGACTTGGTGGCGGTGGCTCAGGCTGTGCCAACTTTACAGCCGGAAGACCTTCTGGTGGTCAATGCCGGCATGCCTGTTCTTCAAGGCAGCATGGCGGTTATTGCCCCAGGGACAGGGCTGGGCGAGGCCTATCTCTGCTGGAATGGCACGGACTATACGGCGTTTCCTTCGGAGGGAGGGCATGCCGATTTTGCGCCAACCTCGGAGACGCAACAGGCGTTGCTTGCTTTTTTGCGGGCGGAACACGACCATGTGAGCTATGAACTGATCTGCTCCGGAAGAGGAATCCCGAATATTTTTCGATACCTGACTCAGGGGGCAGGGATTAAAAATCCTCCAGAGTTGCAGGCTGCGTTGGACGCGGTCACGGATATTACTCCGGTTCTTCTGGGCCAGGCCCTGGAGAAAAAAGGCGAAGCCGCCCGTCTGACCCTGGAGATATTTTTCTCTGTTTTGGCGGCCGAAGCCGGGAACATGGCGCTCAAGTTTCTGGCCACAGGAGGGCTTTACCTGGGGGGCGGCATGCTGCCCCGCCTCCTTTCCGCCTTTGACCCGAAGAGTTTCATGGAGCACTTTGTCGGCAAAGGGCGCATGGCCGGGATTCTTTCTGCTATCCCGGTCAGGATTATTACGACAGACAGGGCTGGTCTCAATGGTGCGGCCATCGCCGCCTTTCGAGTATTACAGAAACACCATCCACCCAGGTAGGCGCATGTCTTTACGGGATTTGGCACGGGAACTGTATCGGGCGCAGCAGCAGGTGGAACGGCTGGAAAAGCTTCTGCTTTCCGCGACACCGGAGGAGGAGGCGACGATCCAGAGCGAGCTGCAGGAGGCGCGGGCGGAACGCCGGCAGCTCCAGAAAATTATCGATGGCCGCAAGGATTCCGCCCCTCTGCCGCGGAGGTTCTGAACCCCCGGGCGGATCATTGGGGCAACCACTTCTTGAGGAGCCCTGAGAGGGTGCCGTCTTTTTTCCAGGCGGCAAGGGCGGAGTTCACCGCCTTGAGCAGGGCCGGATCATCGCGGCGTACCGCCCAGGCAAGCTCTTCGCTGGTCAAGGGGGTCTGGAGCAGAACCAGACCGTCCGCACCGTTTGCAGCGGCATAGGAGCCGAGCACCGGGCCATCGTGGATGAACAGGTCGATGCGCTTGTCTTTAAGCGCCTGCACCCCGGCATCGGGAGAAGAGAAGAAAAACGGTTCCGCCGTTGGGCAATAGCGCTGGACAAAGATATCCCCGGTAGTCCCCTTTTCCACGCCGATGGCGTTGCCGGTGGCAAGAATCTCCTGGGCGGAGGGAAACTTCTCTTCCCTCTCCTTGGTGGTCAGGGCCATTTGGCTGATGGTGAGGTATGGCTCGCTGAAAGCCACCTGGAGCTTGCGCATCTCGGTGATGGACATGGCGGACATGATGATGTCAACCTTCTTGCGCTCCAGAGCGGGGATCTGCTCTTCCCACTCCAGCTCAACAAACTGGAGCCTGCTGTGGAGGCGCTTGGCAAGCAACGCGGCGCATTCGGCTTCGAATCCGGAAATCAGGCCGGTTCCTGCGGCCTTGTGGATAAGGCAGGGATAATTCGGCGTAACCCCGACCCGCAGCACCCCGCTTGCCCAGGAATGGCGGATGCTCTTTTCATTCAGGCTGCAGGCGGTGAGGCTCAGCAGAAGACAGCCGCACAGCACGGCGATGATCTTTGTGGTCATTGTTTCGGTAGACATAATGCGCTCCCTGACGAGTCAGCCTCCAGACAGGCGACGGTCTGTTCGGCAATCTCCAGCTCTTCGTTGGTGGGAATAACCAGGATTCTCACCCGGCTGTCCCTTTTTTCCAGGGCCGCACATCCTTCCCTCCCCCCACGATTTTTTTCAGGATCCATTTCCAACCTCAGATGGGCAAGGCCTTCGCAGCACCCCGCCCGGATAAAACCGGCGTTTTCCCCGATGCCGCCGGTGAAAATCAGTCCGTCCAGCCCCCCCAGCACCGCATGATAGGCGCCGATGTATTTTTTGATCCGGTAGCAGTACATGGAGACGGCAAGCTGCGCTTCCGGATCGCCACCTGCTGCCAGCTCGCCTACGGTGCGCATGTCATTGACCCCGCAGATTCCCTTGAGACCGCTTTCCTTGTTGAGGATCGACTCGATCTCCCCGGAGGCAAGCCCGGTTTTCCGCTCAAGGTAAAAGATGATCGCCGGGTCGAGATCCCCGCAGCGGGTGCCCATGATCAGTCCCTCCAGCGGGGTGAGGCCCATGGAGGTGTCGATGCATTTTCCCTGCTTTATGGCGGCGGCGCTGGCCCCGTTGCCCAGATGCAGGCTGATCAGGTTGAGGGAAGTGAGCGGTTTATTAAGAAACTCCGCCGCCTTTTTCGCCACATAACGGTGCGAGGTGCCGTGGAAGCCGTAGCGGCGTATTTGATGCGCCTCGTAGAGCTTTTTTGGGATGGCGTAGCGGTAGGCATGGGCAGGGATGGATTGGTGGAAGGCGGTGTCGAACACCGCGACCTGGGGCACGGTGGGAGCGCTCTCCATGGCCACCTCCATGCCGAGGAGGTTGGCTGGATTGTGCAGGGGCGCCAGGGGGATCAAGGCCCGGATCGCGGCCAGCACCTCGGGGGTAATCCGGGCGGGTTCCTTGAATTTTTCGCCGCCATGCACCACCCGATGGCCGATGCCCCTGAGTTCCCTGGTATCGGCAAGCGCCCCGGTCTCCCGCAGGGCCGAGGAGATGAGTTCAAAGCCCTGCCGGTGATCGGCAACGGGCAGGGTTTGCACCGTTTTTGCCATCTCGCCCTGGGACGTCCGTACCCGGTGGCTGAGATGGCTGCCCAGCTCGCCGATCTGTTCGACGCTGCCCGCGGCCAGCACCGCTTCGTCCCGCATGTCGAACAACTGGTACTTGATGGACGAGCTGCCGGAATTGAGCACCAGAATTTTCATAAATTGTTTCCTTGGCAAACTATTCAGCTAAAACTCAAACATTCTAATCAGTAACTGAGCAGCAGTGCCGCAGATGCTAGGAAGAGGCCGGCGAAGTGTGCTATTGCACACGAGCAGACCGATGACAACGCAGATGTGGTGCTGCTGCTCAGTTACTGGGCCTGGATGGAGGTGATGGCCACGGTATTGACGATATCCGGCACGGTGCAGCCCCGGCTCAGATCGTTGACCGGCTTGTTCAACCCTTGGAGGATTGGGCCGATGGCCACGGCATTGGCCGAGCGCTGCACGGCCTTGTACAGGTTGTTGCCGGTGTTCAGGTCCGGGAAGATGAACACCGTGGCCTTGCCAGCCACCTGGCTTTCCGGCAGCTTGGTTTTCGCCACCCCGGCGTCCACTGCGGCGTCGTACTGGATCGGCCCCTCAATCTTGAGGTCGGGCCGGAGTTCCTTGGCGATCCTGGTCGCCTCGCGCACCTTGTCCACATCGGCGCCCTTGCCCGAGGCCCCGGTGGCATAGGAGCACATGGCCACCAGGGGTTCAATGCCATAAAGCTTGGCGGTTTGGGCCGAACTTATGGCGATCTCCGCCAGCTCTTGGGCGTTGGGGTCGGGATTCACCGCGCAGTCGCCGTAAACCAGGACCCGGTCGGCCAGGCACATCAAAAAGACGCTGGAAACAATGGAGACCCCCGGCTGGGTGCGGATGAACTGCAGGGCCGGGCGGATGGTGTCGCCGGTGGTGTGCACCGCCCCGGAAACCATGCCGTCGGCCAACCCCTTGTGGATCATCATGGTGCCGAAGTAGTTGACATCGGCCACCGTGTCAAAGGCGCCCTTTTCGGTAATCCCCTTGTGTTTGCGGAGCTGGAAGTAGGTCTGGGCAAAGTCCTCGCGCAAGGGAGAGGTAACCGGGTCGATAATTTCGACGCCGGTAAGATCGAGGCCGAGGTTGCTGGCCGTGCCCCGGATCACCGCAGGGTCGCCCAACAGGGTGATCTCCGCGACTCCGCGCCGGATGAGGATTTCGCTGGCCCGCAGGATCCGCTCTTCCGTGCCTTCGGGCAGAACGATATGCTGCCGGTGTTTTTGGGCCATCTCCACCAGGTTGTATTCGAACATGATGGGGGTGACCCGGGTGGATTTTACAATGGCGATGCGGCTCTCCAGCTCCGGCAGGTTGATGTGCGCCTCAAAGAGCCCGAGGGCGGCGGCGATCTTGCGGTTGTTTTCCGGGGTGAGCATGGGGGGTACAGCGCTGGCGTTCATGGCCGTGGTAAAGGTGTCGGTCCGCACGCTGACGATGGGCACGGTCACCTTGTAGCTCAACC
>JAZDIS010000264.1:0-7073 GCA_043804705.1 Pseudomonadota bacterium
GGAAACGGCAAAGGTTCCGGCCGGCATGGAAGATCTCCTGGGTCGAAATGATGGGGGCATAGGCATCTGGATTCTGCAAGAAAATTGCACGGTAACTGACTATAATAGATTGCGGAACGTGTCAAATTGATTATAGAACGGATTGGTTAAAAATAGGGAATGGAGTTATGATAGAGAAAGTTTTTAAAAATCTTAGCTGGCTCGGTCATGACGCCTTTCTGCTGCGGGCCGGGGGCAAGATTATCTATTTCGATCCATTTAAGCTTGGGCCGGGGTTGCCGCCTGCCGATATTATCTGCATTTCCCATGAGCATTATGACCATTGTTCTCCCGCTGATGTGCTCACCATCCAGCAGCCCTCCACCCTTATTATTACCGAAACATGTGCCGCGGCAAAACTTAAGGGTAAGATTGTGATCCTTGCCCCGGGCGAGCGCCACGAAATGGAGGGCGCCACCGTCGAGGCGGTTCCTGCTTACAATACCAACAAGCAGTTTCATCCCCAGTCCAACCGCTGGCTGGGGTTTATTCTCACCGTTGACGGAGTGCGGGTTTACCATGCCGGCGATACGGACTATATCCCGGAGATGGAGAATATCCGGGCGGATATAGCCCTGCTGCCTGTTTCCGGCACCTATGTAATGACTGCCGAGGAAGCGGCGCGGGCGGCCCTCGCCATCGGGGCCAAGATCGCGGTGCCCATGCATTATGGGGCCGTGGTCGGGACAAACGATGATGCGGACCGTTTTGCCGCGGCGCTTGCCGGACGAGTGCGGGTGGAAATCCTTGCCTGCGGATAATTTACAATATTTTCCGGTCTGCCTCAAGATTGCCGGCCGGCAATGCTTGGTCATCGGCGGCGGGCGGGTTGGCGAGCGTAAGGTGCAAGGGTTGCTGGCCCATGGCGCCATGGTCAAGGTGATCAGCCCGGAATTGAGCGAGGCGCTTTCCGCCCGGCTGCGAGCCGGGATGATTGAGTGGCTGCCTCGTCTGTATCAGGAAGGGGATCTGGCCGGAGCCTTTCTGGTAATTGCCGCCACCGACGACCCGGCGGTGCAGGAGCGGGTCCATGCCGAGGCCGAAGCGCGAAACCTCCTGCTCAATGTGGCGGATGTGCCGAAATGGTGTAATTTTATTCTTCCGGCCACGGCGCGGCGGGGAGACCTGTCCATTTCCGTTTCCACCGCAGGAAAAAGCCCGGCTCTGGCCAGCACGCTACGGCAGGCGCTGGAGGTGCAGTTTGGTCCTGAATATGGGGTTCTCGTGGACATCCTCGGGGCTCTGCGGGACACCGTTCTGGCCGGCGGCAGGCCGCATGCGGAAAACAAGGTGATTTTTGCCCGGCTGGCCGATCCAGAAATGGCCATCTGGATCAAGGAAGGCCTCTGGCAAAAGCTTGTCCTGCACGTTCAGGAAGTCTTGGGTCCGGATGTCCCCCTTGGCTGCCTGGAGGCGGCCAGACAGGAATACCAGCAATTTTCAGGAGCGATGCAATGACTCAGCTGTTTCAACTCACTCTGTATCTGTACCTCCTGGCCACAGCAGTGTATGTGGTCCATTTTCTCTCCCAGCACAAACAGGTGCGGGCCGCTGCCCGGGCGATTCTTCTTGCGGGCGGCATACTGCATACCGTTTATTTTGTTGTCCGGTATGTCGCCGCCGGGCATACCCCCCTGACCAGCAACCATGAAGCGGTTTCCTTTTTCGCCTGGTCGATGACCTGGGCTTTTTTGTCTTTCTGGTGGCGGTACCGGGTGAAAAATTTTGGCGTGTTTGTTGCCCCGCTGGTTTCTCTCCTGATGCTGATCGCCGCCTTTTCTTCTCAGGAGATGGTGCCGTTGCCCCCGGCCCTCAAGAGCAACTGGCTTCCGGTGCATGCCAGCATCGCCATCATGGCCAACGGCTTTATGGCTCTGGCTTTCTGCGGAGGGATCATGTATCTCTTGCAGGAACGGGAGATCAAAAAGAAAAAATTCGGAATATTTTACAGCCGCTTGCCCTCTCTGGAGGCGCTTGACGACCTGAACCAGCATTGCATGAGCTTGGGTTTTTTGCTGCTGACCCTGGGGATCATTACCGGTTCCGTCTGGGCAAAGCAGGCCTGGGGTTCTTACTGGCAGTGGGATCCCAAGGAAACCTGGTCGCTGATCACCTGGCTCATCTATGCGGCCATCCTGCATCAGCGGCTTACCATGGGTTGGCGGCGCAGGCGGGCGGCAATCATGGCCATTGCCGGGTTTGGTGCGGTTCTTTTCACCCTGTGGGGTGTGACCTATCTGCTGGGAGGAGTGCATTCCTATGTTGGCTGAGAGTATCGTCATCATCGGCGTGAATCATAAGACTGCTCCGGTGGCGGTGCGGGAAAAGCTGGCCTTTTCCGGGGATTGCGCCGGGCCGCTGCTGACCTTGATGAATATCGAGGGTTGCCGGGAGTGCTGTTTTCTCTCCACCTGCAACCGGGTGGAGGTTATCTTTGTGGCCAGCGATCCGGCCGCGGCTGCGGTGGCCGTGCGCGGTTTTCTTTTTGCCAAGAGCGGCCTTGCCGACGCCGAATCCCAGCAGTACAGCTATCTCTATCAGGGTAAGGATGCGGTGGAACATCTGTACCATGTGGCGGCAAGCCTTGATTCCATGGTGGTGGGAGAACCCCAGATCCTCGGGCAATTGAAGCAGGCCTACCGCGAAGCACTGGAGCAGAAAACCACAGGTGTCATCCTGAACCGGCTGCTGCACAAATCATTTTCCGTGGCCAAAAGGGTGCGCACCGAAACAAATATCGGTGGCAGCGCGGTTTCCATCAGTTACGCGGCAGTACAGCTGGCAAAAAAGATCCTCGGCAACCTGCAGGACAAGTCTGTTCTCTTGGTCGGGGCCGGGGAGATGGCCGAGCTGGCAGCCGAGCATCTGGTCAGGCAGGGGATCGGCCGGGTAATCGTGGCCAACCGGACTCTGGAGCGGGCGGCTAAGCTTGCCCGCCGGTTTAACGGCACCGCAGTGGGCCTGGCCGAGTTGACCACCCAGCTGGCGGAGGTTGATATTCTGGTCAGTTCCACCGGAGCCACCGACCTGATTCTCCGGAAAGATGAGGTGAAGCCGCTCATGCGGCAGCGGAAAAACAGGCCGCTTTTTCTTATTGATATCGCGGTGCCGCGCGATCTTGATCCGGAACTCAATGATCTGGACAATGTCTACCTCTATGATATCGACGACCTGAAAAGCGTGGTCGATGTGAACAAGGCGGAGCGGGAAAAGGAGGCTCTGCGGGCGGAAGGCATTGTCGCCGAGGAGGTGATCAAGTTCGGACAGTGGCTGGAAGGCATGGAGCTTGCCCCCACCATCACGGCCATAAGGCAAAAAGCCAATGCCATCCGCGAGGCCGAAGTGGCAAAAACCTTGAGCATTCTAAAATCCCTTTCGGAAAACGAGCGGCGTTCGGTGGAGATGCTGGCTAACGCCATTGTCAACAAGCTGCTGCATGAACCCATGGTTTTCCTGAAAAACAGCACCCCCCATGACAATCCTCCGCTCAAGCTGGCTTTTGTCCGGCAGTTGTTTGGTCTTGACAAGGAATCGCCGGAACAGTAACAGTCTCGGGAAAATGTTTGACATGCCGCATGGTTCTGAGTAATATAGCGAGCTTTGTTGCTGGACGATTTTTTTTGCGAGACTTCGGTGCTATTTTTGTTAAGGGTGCATGACGCAAGGCTCCAGCTGCTGCAAGACAGCAAAAAATGAAAGGTCGGCCAACCAGAGGCCGTAATAGACGAGAAAAAGGAAGACGATCATGAGCAAGAGAACTTTTCAACCCAGTAACCTCAAAAGGCACCGCACCCATGGCTTTCGGGCCAGAATGCAAACAAAGAACGGGCGGGCCGTCATTAACCGTCGCCGGGCCAAGGGCCGCAAGCGGCTGACCGTTTAATTCCAGTCCGGACGAAAGCACCGCGCAACATGAAAGATCAGGCCCTTTTCAAGGCCATGTTGCTGGTCAAGCCCTGGCAGTACGGCAAGGTGTATGACCAGGGGAAAAGAGTGCGTGGTCAGAACTTCACTCTGATCCATGTGCCGAACAGCATCGACGGCACCAGGCTGGGCATAAGTATCCACGGAGTACGCCAGGCTGTTCAGCGGAACAGGATCAAAAGGATAATTCGGGAATTTTTCCGTCATAATCGGGATTTTATCGAGCCTTTTTCTGATGTGGTCTTTGCCGTGCGGTCGGGGTTTGTTCCCAAATCCCCCCGGGAGGTCGAAGCGGCGGTGCGCACGCTTCTTACCCGGCGTAAGGCTGTTGGGAAAGGAGCAGGTTCGGGCACGGTGGCGTTGAAAGGCTCGTGATTTCCTTAATGCTCGCCATGTTTTCTGGATGCGTCGGGGCTCTTTTTCCCGGAAAAGGCATGGTTGTAATCGCAGAAAGCCGCGATTACAACAGTTGTTGCTTTTAACTCTTTGATTTTGTGTCACGGAAATGTGGGTTTTCCTCCTCATTTTTACGAGACCATCAGGATTGGATGTGAAAAGAATTTTCATTGCCCTGATACGGTGTTACCAGCTGTGTATTTCTCCATTTTTTGCGCCGAGCTGCCGTTTCTCTCCCACCTGTTCACAGTATGCCATAGAGGCTCTTGCCCTCCACGGGACTGCCCGTGGTCTGTATCTTGCCCTGCGTCGCCTTCTCCGATGCCATCCCTTTCATCCCGGCGGATTTGATCCGGTGGACAGATCTTTTTGAGGCGACAGCAGGCGGCGTTGTCCGGGGTGCTTCAGGCCTGCATCCAAAACTAAATAGAGCCTGATAAGGATTGATTTCATGGAAACACAGAGAATTTTTTTGGCTATCTTTCTTTCATTGGCCATCTTGCTTGGGTATCAGTATTTTTTTGTTCCTACTCCCCCCCCGGTCACGGAAAGCACAGTCACCGCCTCTCCCCCAAACGGCAAGGGTGAGGCGAAAAACCTTGCTAAGGCGCCGTCTCCCGTTGCCGCGGCAAGCCTGACGGCCGTCCAATCCGCCACAGGCGTTAATGTCAGGCAGGGGCGCGAGATTCCGGTAGCAACCAGTCTGTATTCTGCGGTGGTGACGGAGTCGGGCGGGATGGTAAAAAGTTTTCAACTGAAGGGGTATCGGGAGACCTTTGCCAAGGATTCCGGCAATAAGGAGCTTCTCCGGCCAAAGGCCGGTGACAATCTGCCCTTGAATTTTTCCTGGGGGATTGAACCGGGCAGCATCCTGCCCGTGGTGTATGAGGCTGCCCCGGGCAAAGAGGAGCAAGGCGGCACCACCCTGACCATGCGCGGCAAATTGCCCTCGGGCCTTGAGATTGTCCGCACCATGCGTTTTCTTGATCAGCAGTATTTGCTGGAGTTGAATATCGAGGTGGTCAACAACACCGCAACTCCCCTGCAGGGTGCCCCGTATCTGACCCTTGATAACCGGCCATTTTCTAATGAGAACGGGATGGTATTTGTCGGCCCCGCCGTCTTGCGCGACGGAGTGCTGGAGGAAATCAAGCCCGGTGACCTGAAAAAGGGGAGCAGAAGCTTTACCGGCAAGATCGGCTGGGCCGCTTACGAGGATAATTACTTTCTTTGCGGCGTTGTGCCGCGCACCGGTGAGCAGCACACCGCCCATTTTTCCCTGCAGGATGAAAACAGGGTGAGTACGGTGCTGGCCGGGGCCAGTGATATCATCCAGCCAGGCCAGCGCCAGCAGTACATCTACTCGGTGTATTTCGGGCCGAAAACCATGGGGGATCTTAAATCCGTCGGGCACGAGCTGGAGCGCAGCATCAATTTTGGTTGGTTTGATGTGATGGCCAAGCCGACCCTCTATCTGCTCAATTTTTTCCATGGCTACGTGGGTAACTACGGTCTGGCAATCATTCTGGTGACGGTGCTCATCAAGCTTCTCTTTTGGCCGGTTTCCCAGAAGGGCATGAAGTCCATGAAGACCATGCAGAAGCTGCAGCCAAAAATGGCCAAGCTGCGCGAGAAATTCAAGGATGACAAGCAACTGCAGCAGCAGGAAATGATCAAGCTGTATCAGACCTACAAGGTAAACCCGGTGGGCGGCTGTCTGCCCATGGTCATCCAGATTCCGGTGTTTTTTGCTCTGTACAAGGTGCTGCTCCAGACCATCGAGCTGCGGCATGCGCCTTTCTTCCTCTGGATCACGGATCTGGCCGCGCCGGACCGGTTGTCTGTCGGCTTTGATCTCCCGTTTCTCGGAGGGATACCGGTGTTGACCCTGCTGATGGGGGCAACCATGTTTCTCCAGCAGAAAATGACTCCGGCCACAGGGGATCCCACTCAGCAGAAGGTCATGATGTTCATGCCGGTCATTTTTACCTTCATGTTCTTGAATTTTGCTTCCGGTTTGGTTCTGTATTGGTTTGTCAACAATCTGCTGTCCATTGGCCAGCAGTACCTTGTGAACCGGAATGAGGCCGCGTAAGGCGGGTTGAATCAAGTAGCGCGCACGGGGCAGCCCCTGCCACAGTTGTCAAGAGAAGACGCCGGGCTGCCGGAGAAGGGCCTGAGATGGAGGAGTCACACGATGTCTGCCAAGATGGAATATAAGGGAACGGATGTTGAAGAGGCGATCGGTAATGCTTGCGCCGCTCTTAATGTTGCGCGGGAAGAGCTTGATATTCGCATAATATCCACCGGTTCCACCGGCATTTTCGGCTTGGGCCGAAAAAAGGCGGCGGTGCAGGTGTCACTCAAAAAAGAGGGGGGGCACGAGCAGAAGCGGCCGGCTCCGGAGAAAAAACCGAGTGTGCCAAGGGCCAGACAAGAACGACCTGCTTCGGACAAAAAACCGAGTGCGCCAAAGGCCAGGGCTGAACAGGCTCCTGACAACGATGAGCAGGAGGAGGTGGTGGGAGATCCTGTCACCCCCGAGGAAATGGAATCGATCCGGGTGGATATCGCAAAGATTCTGGAACTCATGGGCTGTCCGTCGGAAATCAGCATTGAGCAGGATCAGAACAACAAGGTCCATGCCAAGATCACCGGTGAGTTTGTCGATATCCTTGTCGGGCCGGAGGGGCAGACCCTCGATGGTCTCCAAT
>JAZDIS010000265.1:0-3123 GCA_043804705.1 Pseudomonadota bacterium
CTTTACTGGCCTGGACACGGGATTTTTCCTTTGTTGTTGACTGCTGTTCCAGCGTTAAAAATGATGCTCCCGTAAAAAGGAAACGACGACACAGGTCCGCAACCTACATCCAAAGAGTTACAGGGCGGCCACTGTTGTAATCGCGGCTTTTTGCGATTTCAACAAAAATCACGGTCACCGCCCCTCCTTGCAGGCGCGCCCTTTCTCTCCGATCCCAGGGATGGGATTGGCGGAAAAGACAAACACCGTGAAATCCCCCTGCGAAAAGGATTCTGTGACCTGGGGCAGGGAAAATTTTTCCAGGCCCGCCTTCCAGTAGTCGAGATTCTCCTTGGGCACCAGAAAGAAAACCTTGCCGTCGGCATATCCCTTCTCGTACCAACGGTCGCTTGACAGCCACAGACAGAAACCGATCCCGCGCGCGTCGATATCAATGGGCCGGATGCTCACCTCGCCCTTGCTCAGCACTGTGAAGACGTGCGATTCCCAGTACGGGGCATAGCCTGCGGCCAGCCCTCGATTTTTGAGGGCGGCGAGCAGCTCGTTCCTGGCCTTGGCCGTCTCCCGCCAGCCCTCGGGGGCGATGTTTTTCCAGGTGGTGGAGAGAGCGAGCAACAAGGCCACGATCAGCACCGCCTTGGCAGCCTGGGAAAAGAAACGCCACATCACCACCGGGCAGACCATGATCATCATCAGATAGGGGATGATATAGCGGATATTGTTGCGGGCGGTGTAGGCGCCGTCGTGCAGGCTGCTCACCGAGTACAAAAAGAAAATCAGGGCAAAGCCGAGGTACGAGAGCGCGACGAAGAATCTTTGCCCCTGCTCCAGGCGCTGAAAATTCTTCCTGGCATAATAGGCGGGAAGAACCAGGGCCACGGGATAGAGCCCCAGTTTCAGCAGGGAGACCACCCCCTCCACGGAGGCCAGCTCCACCCTGCCCTGCCACTCCGCGCCGATAAAATGCAACAGCCCCAGCACCGAATAGGCGACATGAAAAGGCAGATCCTGCAGCGGAACCAAAAGCGCATGGTTGGCGCCTTCGGCATGCAGGACCCCGGCGAGCAAGAGCTTGTAGGAAAGGACTCCCAGCAGAAATACCGCGATAATGGCGGCAGCGGGAACAATCCTGGGCAAAAGCGCCGCCCGCCAGAAATCTTTTTCGCGCCAAAGCAACGCCTCCCGCTCCGCATACAGAAGCAGCAGCGAAGCAGCGAAAAACGGGGCGATGTAGTAGACCAGAAAACGCACCGGATTTTCAATCAGCACGAGATAGACAAGGACCAGCAGGAGCAGAAACAGGAGCGGCCGCGAAAATCTTCCGGCATCCGGCCGATTGGTGCGCAGCAGGAGGAGCAGAAAGGAGAGGATAAAAGCGAAGTACCACGTGTAGGCGGCCTCGCCGTAAACCTCCCGCAGATACAGGGGGGAATATCCCAAGCCGATGATGACACACCCCATCAGGGCCGCGGCTTGTGAGAGTCCCAGGGTTCTGAGCAGCAAGGCGAGCACCGTCATGGTGATGCCGATCACCAGAAAAACGGAAACGCCATGGGCGAAGAAACCGTTTTCCCCGGCCATGACCCAGGGGATCAGGAGCAGATGCTTGTAAAACACCCAGAGATCATCATTGACATACCACCAGGTTTTTGGAAAAAGCTCTCCGGCCCGGACGATCTCTTCCGCCAGGATATTGGCAATGGCGGCGTCGGAATTGAAAAAAGCCTCGTACGAACAGAAGATATAAAAACCAAGGGCGCCGATGGTGGCGGCGAGCAGAAGTACAGCGCCACGAAAAAACCATTTCTGCATGGGGGGGGATGGCAAGATAGTCACTGCGCTCTCTAGGTCCGTAATCGGCAGAAGGGAAACAGGGGTAAGCCCATTGGGGAGATTTAAGGGGAAACAGACACCGTCCCTCACCTGCTTTGGCAGCGGCGCCGCACCCCTTGAGAAACCACCTGCCCCAGGCTGGATCGTCCCGAAATGATACAAAAAATTCCCCAGGCCTGTCAAGGGGAATCAACAGACATCCATGGGCCTGCCTGCCCCCATGGCCCGCCTTAGCAAAACAATGATAAAAACACTTCGGATTCGCCGGGGGAGAGCCTCGGCAAAGGCCGAAATTGCCAAGCTATCCGCGAGCCGGCCACCTCCTCGTCTGCGGTCCCGGCTGCACCCCATCCCCTCCTCCTTCGCCAAAAAGCACCCATATTCGTATTCTTATCCGCAACGGCCATTGTCATTTTCCGCCAGATACAGTATATTGCGCGGTTTACACCCAAAAGGGCATAAGTTTCGTTTGAGCAGACAAGCTGCTCAACTCAGCTTTACAAGAGCCTGCGCCCCTCATCTCCACAAAGGGTGGCGGAATCGCACCCTGCTTTTTTTCATTGAACCCAAGGAACGCCCATGATCACCGCCGTCAATATCGCCCTCTCCTACGGGAAGAGGATTATCTTCAAGGATGTCAACATCAAGTTCGCCCCCGGCAACTGCTACGGGCTCATCGGCGCCAACGGCTCCGGCAAATCCACCTTCCTCAAGATCCTGGCCGGGGAAAAAGAGGCGGACAAGGGCGAGATCGTGGTCGGCCCCAAAGAGCGGATCGCCATGCTGCGTCAGGACCATTTCGCCTTTGACGAAGAAACCGTATTCAACACCGTGGTCATGGGGCATAAGCGGCTGTACGAGCTGATGCACGAACGGGAGGCGCTCTACGCCAAACCGGAGCTCAGCGAGGCGGACGGCATCCGGGCCGGGGATCTGGAGGCGGAGTTCGCCGAGATGAACGGCTACGAGGTGGAATCCGAGGCCGCCGTTCTGCTCAAGGGGCTCGGCATCTCCGAGGAGTTCCGCGACAAGGAGATGAAGGAGCTGGAAGGCGGCGACAAGGTGCGGGTGCTGCTGGCCCAGGCCCTGTTCGGCAACCCGGACGTGCTGCTGCTGGACGAGCCCACCAACCATCTGGACCTCAAGTCCATCGCCTGGCTGGAGGATTTCCTCTTCCGCTTCCAGAACACGGTGATCATCGTCTCCCATGACCGCCACTTCCTGAACCAGGCCTGCACCCACATCGCGGACATCGACTTCGGCGAGATCCGGGTCTACGTGGGCAACTAC
>JAZDIS010000266.1:0-7809 GCA_043804705.1 Pseudomonadota bacterium
GCCCACGTTGACCACGGAAAAACCACCCTGGTCGACCAGCTTTTCCAGCAAAGCGGCATGTTCCGGGAGAACCAGGAAGTTGCGGAACGCCTCATGGACTCCATGGATCTGGAAAAGGAACGCGGCATCACCATCACCGCAAAAAATGGCTCATACTGCTACAAGGATTACTGGATAAACATCATCGATACCCCTGGGCACGCCGATTTCGGCGGTCAGGTGGAACGGGTTCTGCGCATGGCGGACGGCTGCCTTCTTCTGGTGGATGCCCAGGAAGGCCCCATGCCCCAGACCTATTTTGTCTTGAAAAAGGCCCTGGCCGCAGGGTTGCGCATCATCGTGGTGATCAACAAGATCGACAAGCCCGCGGCCCGTTGCGAATGGGTGGTTGACCAGGTTTTCGACCTCTTTGTCAAACTTGAGGCCCCGGACCACCTGCTGGATTTTCCGGTGGTCTATGCCTCGGCCAAACAGGGCTACGCCAAGCATCACCTCATCGATGAATCCACCACCATGGAGCCGATTTCCGAGCTGATCGCCGCCCATGTGCCCCCGCCATCCGGGGACCCCACTGCACCCTTGCAGATGCAGGTCAGCTCCCTGGACCATTCTCCCTACCTGGGGCGGCTCGGCATCGGCAAGGTGACAAACGGCACTCTGAGCATCAACAAACCCATTGCCGTGGTCAGGCGGGACGGCAGCGTAACCCCGGCCCGGCTCACCAAGATCTTCCGCTTTGAATCCGACAAAAAGGTGTCCACCGATACGGCCGGGGTCGGCGAGCTGGTGGCGGTGGCAGGCATGGACGACGTTACCGTCGGCGTGACCTTCACCGATGCGGACAACCCCATGCCGATGCCCCTGATCGAGATCGATCCGCCGACCATCTCGATGAATTTCATCCCCAACGACTCGCCTTTTGCCGGGTTGGAAGGAAAGTTCGTCACCTCCCGCCATTTGGAGGAGCGGCTCCGAAAAGAGACCCTTGCCGACGTGGCCCTCCGGGTCGAACCCATGACGGAAGGCGTCGGCTATGTGGTTGCCGGCCGGGGCGAGCTGCATCTTTCCATCCTCATCGAAAAAATGCGCCGCGAGGGTTTCGAACTCCAGGTTACCCGCCCCCAAGTCATCATGAAACAGGAAGGCGGCGTTACCCTTGAGCCCTACGAAGAACTGACCATTGACGTGGATGAGCAATACGCCGGGGCGGTCATCGAACGGTTGGGAATGCTGAGAGGTCAGATGCAGGAGATGCATCAGGCAAACGGCATGAACCGGCTGGTCTATAAAATCCCCACCCGGGGTCTGCTCGGCTACCGCTCGGAATTCATGACCGCCACCAAGGGGTTGGGCATGATGAACTACGTGTTTGCCGAATACGGCCCCTACGCCGGAGACATCATCAACCGGGTCAACGGGGTGCTCACCAGCATGGAGACATGCACCACCGTGGCCTACGCCCTTTTCAACCTGCAGGATCGTGGCCGGTTGTTCCTCGGCCCGGGCAACAAGGTCTACACCGGCCAGATCATCGGCGAGAACGCCCGAAACCAGGACATGGTGGTCAATCCGGCCAAAGGCAAGAAGCTGACCAACATGCGTGCTTCAGGCTCCGATGAGAATGTGGTTCTTGTCCCGCCGGTGCAGATGAGCCTGGAAGACTGCATCGCCTATATTAATGATGACGAACTGGTGGAAGTGACCCCCAAGACCATCCGGTTGCGGAAGAGAATGCTTAACGTTAAATAAGCAGGGCGCCCGCGCCCTTCCTGATCTTCACTGCACAATAAAAAAGGCCCTGCCGGACAAACCTCCGAACAGGGCCTTTTTTTTATTTGCGCAAGCAGCAACCCCCGCTACAACACCACGGTGCGCTTGATGTACTTCACCACCTCCGCCGGGTCGTCCATGACCTGGAAGTAGAGCAGATCGTCTTCCACGATGTACCCCTCGGTCAGCATCCTCTCCTTGATCCAATCCACCAGACCTCCCCAGAAGTCAGAACCCACCAGAATGACCGGGAAACGTTTCACCCGCCTGGTCTGAATCAGGGTCAGCGACTCGAACAGCTCGTCCATGGTGCCAAAGCCTCCGGGCATCCCGATGAAGGCCATGGAATACTTGATGAACATCACCTTGCGCACGAAAAAATATTTGAAGTTCATGGGCACGTTGGTAAAGGGATTGGGTTCCTGCTCAAAGGGCAGGTTGATGTTGAGGCCGATGGAAAGGCCCTCGGCAATGGCCGCGCCTTTATTGGCCGCAGCCATGATCCCCGGCCCTCCCCCGGTGATGATCCCGTAGCCGGCAGTGGCCAGATCCAGGGCGATCTGCTCGGCCAGCTTGTAATAGCGGTCGTCCGGGCTGGTCCGGGCGGAACCGAAGATCGACACCGCAGGCCGGCCGATGTTGGCCAGGGTGTCAAAGCCTTCGACAAACTCGCTCAGGATCCGAAACAGCCGCCATGAATCCCCCACCTGGAAATTATCCAGCGAATACTGCTGCCGCTCGTCAACAACCATCCCGGCCTTGGTCACCCTCATATCCACTCTCCTCGTAAGCGATCACAGGGCACCACATCTGCTTTGTCATCGGGCTGCTCATGTGCAACAGCACACTTCGCATCCCTCTTCCGCGCATCTGTGGCACCCTGCAATCGCTTACAGTTCAGTAAAGATGGTCTCGCAAAAAGTCTCGGATTGCGCCATCAAGAAATAGCTGCCAACGCCGCCTGAGCCGGGGCATACTCCGGGGAATACCGCAACACCCTTGCATAGAGCCTTCTCGCCTGGCCGGGCTTGGCCTGCTGCTCGAAAATCTTGCCCAGCAGCAACGCGGCTTCCGCCTGACGCGGATCAAGGCGGAGGCACTCCGCCAGGGACTGCATCGCCCCTTCCTGGTCTTGGGTCAAGGCCTGCACCAAACCAAACCGATACCAATGGGCAGCCTTGCCTCCATCCAGCTCAACCGCCTGCCCGCAAAGGGCCAGGGCTATATCCTGGCCCTGCTTTTCCAGGGCATAGAGCCGGCCAAGCCTGCTCAGCGAACCGGCGTCCCTGGGGTTGCCGCTGACCGCGCGCTGGTAGGCGGCAATAGCCAAACCATTCTCCCCCAAGGCCTCGCAGGCCCGGCCAAGCCAGCGCGCCACCACCATGGGCTCGCCGCCCTGTTGGGGATTTTTCTTGATCAACTTGCCGCAACGTTCCAAGACCTCGCGGGCCTCGGCGTATCTCCCCTGCCGGCAATAGAGCATGCCGAGATGCTGCAAAAGATCGGGATGGTTGCGGTCCACGGCCAGCGCCCTTTCCCAGAGCGCCAGAGCCTCTGGAGCCTGATCGTCGTCAAGACAGATAAAACCCAGATTGAACAGGGCCATAAAATTTTTGGGTTCAACCCCAAGCGCCTTCATAAAACAAGCCCGGGCGCCCTTGGGCCGATTGAGCTGGATGTTAGCAACCCCCATGCTGTTCAAGATGTTCACATTGCCCGGCTCAAGGAGCAGCCCTTGGCGATACTCGCCGAGGGCCTTGACCAGATCGCCTTCATTATAATAAACATCCCCGCTGATATTGAGGCTGACCGCGTCAAAAACCGCCAACGAATCCGGGCCGAAAAAGGTTGCGTGCTGCAAGGCCTTCCGGCAGTTCAAGGGCAGGGCCGATTTTTTGAAATCATGATACGGAAAGGTAGCCACCCCCATGGAAAAGGAGCTGCCGCCGATGGCCTCCATCTTGCCCCGGAAATCCGCAAGCCAGACCCGGGCCGCCCCGCCGTCAAGCCCATCGAGAAAAATAAACGCCTCCCGCTGATTGACGAGGACCAGCCCCTTCTCCTGTCCCAGCAGCGTCCTGAGCCGCTTGGAAAAATGGTTGCTGGCCGGCTCCTGATCCATGCGGAGCAAAACCAGGGAAAAAAGGGCTTTGCCGCGATACAGGGCGCGCAATTTCCTGAGCACCGATTCCGGAGTCTTCCGAAAGGGGTGCGATTCTATGTCTTGGGCGGTGACATGGCCGCAGAGGCTGAAAGGCCCTCGCAGGCGGGCAGTGCGCAAGGCCTGCCAAGCCTGCGCCAGAAGTTGATCCGGAGCGCCGCTCTCCTCTGGGTCGTGGGGCGTCACCGTGGTGATGCCGAGATGGGCGGTGACGAAATTTTCCCGTTTGAGCCTAAGAAGAAGCGATTCGCCCAACTGGCGGGCCTGCTCCATGTCCACTCCATACCAGAGCAGGCCGAAGATCCCGGCGCCGAGGTGGTGCAGATGCATGTCCTCCCCGAGCATGGAGGCAAGACAGCTGCCGGCCCGCACGATGTAACGGAGACTCCGGTCGGCGTCACGGGTGCGCGGATAGACCTCAAGCAGAGCCAGGGTGGCGGGGGCCAAGGGCGACAAGGCTTCCTCCTCCTGCCCCAGGGCCTCGAGTTCTCCCCGCAGATGAAAGCCGTTCACCAGCCCGGTGGCAGGATCCTGACAGCTCTGCTTGAGCAGATAAAACTCCCGGGAGATGATATGGCTCTGCTCGTCGAGCCAGACCGCCGGCATCCCGTAGAGCTGAACCTCTCCACCCCGAACCACCAGCAGGCCGCAAAGCACTTCCCCGCCCCAGATGGGCAGCAGCAGCTCCTGGTGCTGTGCATCGACCACGGGCAGGTGGTTGTCGCGAATCCGCTCCAGCGCGGCGGCAAACTCAGGAGGCGGCTCGCCCTCCTCTTCTCCAAGCGGCACAAGCCGGGCCGTTTCACAGGGGAAAAAATCAAAAGCCGTCTTGGTGAACAGCGTGGAAAACCGGCGAAGATCGGCAGGGCTCAAAGGCCCGGCCTCAAAAAGCAAAGGGATGGTCATCGTTTCTTAGCCTCGAAGACTTCTTTCAGACAATTGGCCAGCAGCGGGATTTCCTTGTCAGCCACAGTGCGCATATCGAGCAGCAGCCGGTCATCCTCGATGCGGCCAAGCACCGGCAGCAACAACTCCCGCAAGCTCTTTTCCAGTTCATTCACACTCCGATCCATGGGGGCAAGGGACACCCCCCGGCTGGGCAAAGGCTGTTCCGGCAGGGAGCCGCCGCCCACCATGGAGGCAATACCTTTGATCTCCACCCGGCAGACCGGGGAAAGCGCCTTGCTGATCAAGCGGCACAGACGTTTTGCCCGCCGGTCTATGACGCCCAGAGGCATGGCCAGCATGGCCAGGGTGGGGATGGCAGCAATGGCCTTTTCCTCGTCGAAGTACAGGCGCAACACCGCCTCAAGCCCGGCCAGGGTGAATTTGTCGATGCGCAACGCCCGGTTCATGGGGTTGGCCTTGATCTGCTCGATAATCTCTTTTTTGCCCACAATAAGCCCGGCCTGGGGTCCGCCCAGCAGCTTGTCGCCGCTGAAGGTCACCACATCGACCCCACCCCGGATCACCTCGCCCACCGTGGGCTCCTTTGCCAGGCCGAAACGGGAAAGGTCCACCAGGCAGCCGCTGCCCAGATCCTCCATGACCGGCAGGTTGTGACGGGCGGCCAGACCGGCCAGCTCCGCGAGGGAAACCTCGGAGGTAAAGCCGATGATCCGGTAGTTGCTGGTGTGCACCTTGAGCAGCAACGCGGTTTCTTCCGTAATGGCCTCTTCATAATCGCCAAGATGGGTGCGGTTGGTGGCGCCGACCTCGACGAGCTTGGCGCCGGTCCGGCTCATCACCTCGGGAATCCGGAAGGAACCGCCGATCTCCACCAGCTGGCCCCGGGAAACAATGACCTCGCGCCCCTTGGCCAAGGTATCCAGCACCAGCATCACCGCAGCGGCATTGTTGTTAACCACCAGTCCGGCCTCGGCCCCGGTCAGCTCGCAGAGGAGATCCTCCACCAGGCTGTACCGGCTGCCCCGCTTGCCGGTGGCCAAGTCAAGCTCCAGGTTGGCATAACGACTGCCCACGGCCAGCAGGCTCTCCATGGCCGCCTCGGGCAGCAGGGAACGGCCGAGATTGGTATGCACCACCACGCCGGTGCCGTTGATCACGGTACGGAAGTTGGGGCGGAGGCGAGTGGCAAGCAGCGTGCGCAAACGAGGCAACAGAACCTCCCGGCGAAGATCCCCTGGCTGCACCGCAACCCCCTGCAGGAGATCCCGGCGCACCGAATCAAGCAGCTCGCGCACCACGCTCTTGACCAGACGGCTCGGCGCCCCGGTCGGCTCCTCGGCAACCCAGCTTAAAAATTCATCAACCTTGGGAATAGCCTTGAGCAGGCTTTTCGTGGCAGCAGCCGGTGCCACGGCGGATTCAGGCTTTGTGGTCATTCTTTCCCCATCTATGCGGAAAACGGCAAGACAAAAGGGCGGTCCGACACCGTCGGAAAACCATAACATCTTGAAACCACTTACCGTTTTCAGAAAGAACTGTCAAGGACCGTGATAAATCGAGCCGGAAGAGAAAAAACAAGAGCGCCGCCCTCCACCGATCCTCCGGCGGGAATGGCTCCTCCCCTATTGACAGGGGCATAACGCCACAGTAAATTGCGATTAATGAATACTATCAATCCTCGAGCCGTTGCCTTCGCCCTCCTGCTCCTCACTTTTCTTTCCGTGAGCGGAGCACCATTCGCCGGCGCAGCGCTCCCCTCTTCCGGCTCGACGGATTCCTGCTGTTTTCCTGCCGACAACGGCGAAGAGGTGCCCCAATCCCCCTGCACAACCCCGGACTGTCCCTGCCTCTTCTGCCTGAATCTGCACGTGACCTGTTCTGCCGATCTTTCCTTTTTGCCGCCTTCCTCCGCCTGCCCCGTTTTACATCCACCCTCGTACCCCCTTGCCGCCTTTGTGCGCCCCATTGACTACCCCCCCGAGTGCTCCTGATTTCCCCGCTCTTTCACCGCAAAACCAAAACGCCGTGGGTATCCCCCAAACCCAAGGAAGGTACGCTCTTGCACACCGCAGGGACTCAGGATCCGGCCCTTGAGGGACCGCGCCCAGGCATGAAGAGCACCGGCTGGCAGTGTTTCACTCCCCCGATTCCGGAGAACAGCAAAAATGACCCGTTCAGACAATACGTCCAATACAAACTGGACAATCCTTTTTCTCTGCTGGCTGCTCGCTGGCGCTTCAACGCTGGGGAGCTTGTTCTTCAGCGAAATAATGCAGTTTCTTCCCTGTATCCTGTGCTGGTATCAAAGGATCTTTCTTTTTCCCCTGGTATTCATTTTTACAACCGGGCTCTTTTCCCGCGATAAAAGCGTGGTGCGCTATGCCCTGCCTCTGGTTGCGGCAGGCTGGCTTGTCGCCCTGTACCACAACCTGCTCTATTCCGGCATTATCCCGGAAAGCATCCAGCCTTGCAGCCGGGGAGTTTCCTGCACCGAAGACTACATATCCCTGTTCGGCTTTTTGACAATTCCGCTGCTCTCGCTGCTGTCCTTTTCCACCATTTTTGCGCTGTTACTCATACTCAACAGGAGGTTTTCCCGATGAAAAAACAACTCGTTATCTTTTCAGGAATTTTCCTGATTCTTCTCTTTGTGCTGGGCGGCTATATCTATAAAAATCAGCAGACAAAAAAACTCGACTTCCTGGCCCAGGAACATGCTGAAATTTTTGCAAGAAAACATTCACCGACACTTGGCAGCGATGAAGCAAAGGTCTATCTTGTGGAATTCATGGACCCTGCCTGCGAAACCTGCAGCGCCTTCGCCCCTTTCGTGAAGAAGCTGATGGCGGACAACCCGGGCAAAATCAAACTTGTTCTCAGGTATGCCCCGTTTCATGACGGCGCGGATTATTTTGTCAGAATTCTTGAGGCTGCGAAACAACAGGGGAAATACTGGGAGACTCTGGAGA
>JAZDIS010000267.1:0-7248 GCA_043804705.1 Pseudomonadota bacterium
CTGACCGACAATGCCGGACGCAAGGCGGATTTCCGCAACGTGATCCTGATCATGACCACCAATGCCGGGGCTCGTGAGTTGAGCGAGCGGGCCATCGGCTTTACCGGGGACAGCAGGGGCAGAAACGATCGCGCCTTGAAAAATCTTTTTTCCCCGGAGTTTAGAAACCGGCTGGACGCGACCATCACCTTCAACCCCCTGGATGCCGGGCTCATGGAACGGATCGTGGACAAGATGATCGTGGAACTGCAAAGTCAGCTGGCGGAACGCAAGGTGACGATCAGCCTCAGCAGCACCGCCCGGACCTGGCTGGCAGCCAGGGGCTATGCGCCGGAGTTCGGGGCGCGGCCGCTCAGACGCCTTATCCTGCAGGAGGTGGGGGATGCCTTTACCGAAGAGCTGCTTTTCGGCCGGTTGGTCAAGGGGGGCAGCGTGCGGATCGGGGTCAAGGCCGACAGGCTGACCTATCTGTACGAGGGCAAAGGCAGGGCAGCGAAGGAAGAGAGACCCGGAAAGGCTGCCCGCGGAAAATAATGCGAACTTTTTTGCCAGGGAAGCTGTCTTCCCAAAAGAGCGTGTGGCGCACCGCAGAAAGGCTGCGGTGCGCTGTTTTTATATCCTGAAAAACGAGCAGAGGAAGGAGCGTTAAGCGTATGGGCGATACAATGAAGTGGCGGAATTTTTTAGTGAGCGGATTGTGTCTGGTGGCGCTTGTTGCCTGTGATAGTCAAAAGCCGGAGACCAAGGCTCCTGCGCAGGCTGGGCCTGAGGCTGTGGCTGTGCCTGAGGCTGGATCCCAGGATGTACCTGGGGCGCAAGTCGGAACCGAGCAGGCGGTCAAACCTGTCAGCCGCATCCAGGGGAAAGCCAAGGAGGTTCTCAAAGGCGGCGGTTTTACCTATGTGCTTCTTGCTGCAGGTAAGGGAGAAACCTGGGTGGCGGTGCCGGAGACCAAGGTTGCGGTGGGCGAGGACTGTGCCGTTGTCGAAGGGCAACTTATGCAGAATTTTGCCAGCAGCAGCCTGAACCGGACCTTTAAGGAGATTATTTTCGCCACAGGGTTTGAGGGTAAAAAAGCGGAGATGGGCGCCCACGGTGGAAATACTGCCGCAGCCCCTGCGGCGAAGCCTGCCGCGGGCGCCGGTTTTGGCGCAGCCATGCAGAAGCAAAGCGGCGGAGCGTCCGCAGCCTCTCCGCATGCCGGGGCTCCAGAAACGACTCCGGGCAGCGGCAAGGCCGTGGTGCCTTTTGTGGAATTGAAAATTGCCAAGGCCAGTGGCGAAAACGCCTGCACCGTTGCGGAGGTTTTCGGCAAAGCTGCCGGCCTGAACGGTAAAAAGGTAAAAATCAAGGCGCAGGTGGTCAAGTTTTCGCCTCAGATCATGGGCAAAAACTGGCTGCATCTGCAGGACGGCACCGGCAATCCCCAGAAGAACACCCATGATCTGGTGGTAACCTCGGCGGGCAAGGCGGAGAAAGGGGATACCGTCACGGTGGAAGGCGTGCTTGCCGTGGACAAGGACTTTGGCGCCGGGTACAAGTATGCGGTCATTGTTGAAGACGTGGCCATTACCCGTTAACTGAGAGCCATGCGGGACACTCCCAGGAGGGTCGCCGTCGTCGGACCGGGCGCCTTGGGCTGCCTGCTGGCGACCGCTCTCTGCCGGATACGTCAAGAAGTCTGGGTGCTGGACCATGACAGCCAGCGGGCTGACCTGCTCCAGCACTCAGGCCTTACCGTTGAACATGCCGGCCATCTCGAACATTTTCCGGTGCATGCCACTGCCGACCCCGGACGAATCGGGCCGGTGCCCTTGGTGTTGCTCTGCGTCAAATCCTCAGCTCTGCCTCGCGCCCTCCCCTCCCTTCTTCCTCTGCTCACGGAAAATACCCTGCTGCTTGCCTGGCAAAACGGCATCGGCCATCTGCCGCTCCTGTCCGGCGCCGCGCTTCCCGGTGCTGTAGCCCTGGCGGTCACTTCCCTGGGTGCCCATCTTGCCGGCCCCGGACGGGTTCGTTTCGGGGGAGCGGGTGCAACCAGTCTCGGGTTTCTTGGCGAAGTTTCTCCGGAAGGGCGGCAGGCCTTGCAGGGAGCTGCGGAACTTCTCCGCTTGGCAGGCCTGGAGGTGCGGGTTGAGGCGGATATCCAGGTCCAGGTCTGGAACAAACTGCTGGTCAATGTGGGGATCAATGCCCTCACCGCCATTCATGGCTGCGAAAACGGCGAACTTCTGCGCAATGGCGAGGCACTTGAATTGCTGCGGGCTGCCGTGCTGGAAGCGGCCGACGTCGCCCAGGCCAAGGGGATTGCCATTGCCCCTGAGCCGGTGGCCCGGACCATTGCCGTCTGCCGGGCCACCGCAGGCAATATTTCTTCCATGCTTCAAGATGTGAGGGGCAACCGGCAAACCGAAATCGAGGCCATCAACGGCGCCGTGCTGGAGGAGGCCAGGCGGCTGGGTATTCCGGCCCCGGTCAACGCAGAGTTTTTTGCCGCGGTAAAGGATTTGGAAAAAGGGTATCTATCGGGATAAAAGAAGTTTTTAGGTGCTTTTGTTGTGATTGTCCTTGACAACTTCCGGTGTTTTAATAAAAATGATAAGTTTCGTTGCTGATGCGCAGCCGGGTTTTTTTACCGAAAATCATGAGGAGTTGGAATGTCAAATTATCTCTTTACCTCGGAGTCTGTTTCAGAAGGCCATCCGGACAAGGTTGCCGACCAGATCTCGGATGCGATCCTCGACGCCATCCTGACCCAGGACAAAAAAGCCAGGGTCGCCTGTGAAACATTGGTCACCACCGGCCTGGCCCTTATTGCCGGCGAGATCACCACCACCGCTTGGGTGGATATGCCCGCCGTGGTCAGGGAAACGGTGCGGGAGATCGGGTACAACTCTTCTGAAATGGGCTTTGACTGGCAATCCTGTGCGGTACTCACCAGCATCGGCAAGCAGTCCCCGGATATTGCCCAAGGCGTCAACGAAGGGTCCGGACTTGACTTGGATCAGGGCGCAGGCGACCAGGGGTTGATGTTCGGCTTTGCCTGCAGGGAAACCAAGGTGCTGATGCCCATGCCCATCACCTATGCCCACCGGCTCATGAAGCGGCAGGCCGAGGTGCGCAAGGCAGGTCTTCTGCCCTGGCTGCGGCCCGATGCCAAGAGCCAGGTCACCATTGAATACGAAAATAAGAAGCCCAAGCGGGTCGAGGCCATTGTTCTTTCCACCCAACACTCCCCTGAGGTTGACTACGATGATCTCAAGTAAGGAGTGATGGAGGAAATCATCAAGCCCATTATTCCCGCCGAGATGGTGGATAAGGATACCAAATACTTCATCAACCCCACCGGGCGTTTTGTAATCGGCGGGCCGGTGGGCGACTGCGGGGTTACCGGCCGCAAGATCATCGTTGATACTTACGGCGGCATGGGTTCCCACGGCGGCGGCGCTTTTTCCGGCAAGGATCCTTCCAAGGTCGATCGCTCCTCCTCCTACATGGGCCGCTATGTGGCCAAAAATCTGGTGGCCGCCGGAATCGCCACCGAGCTTGAGGTGCAGATCGCCTATGCCATCGGCATTTCCAAGCCGGTCTCCATCAATGTCAACTCCTTCGGCACCGGCAAGATCAGTGATGAGCGGATCAGAGCGCTCATTGACGCGCATTTTGACCTGCGCCCTAAGGCGATTATCCAGCACCTTGACCTCCTGCGGCCGATCTACAAGAAAACCGCGGCGTATGGCCATTTCGGCCGGGAGCGGGAAGAGTTCACCTGGGAGCGTACCGATAAGGCCGAAGCTTTGCGGGATGCCGCCGGAATCAAATAATCACGACCCACGCCGCGCCTAGGCGCAGTCAGGAGAAAACAACGATGAAGGCACCAGCAAAAAAAGCACCCGCCAAGAAGGCTCCGGCCCAAAAAACTCCGGCAAAAAAACAGCCCGATTTCAAGGTTGCGGATATGAGCCTGGCCGATTGGGGCCGTATGGAAATCAGGATCGCGGAAACCGAGATGCCGGGGCTCATGGCCCTGCGCGAGGAGTTCGGCAAGAAGAAGCCCCTCAAGGGCGCCCGCATCTCCGGCAGCCTGCACATGACCATCCAGACCGCGGTTCTGATCGAGACCCTGGTTGCGCTTGGCGCCCAGGTGCGTTGGGCCTCCTGCAACATTTTTTCCACCCAGGACCACGCCGCCGCCGCCATTGCCGCAGCTGGCGTCCCGGTCTATGCCTGGAAAGGCGAAACCATCGAGGAATACTGGTGGTGTACGGAAAAGGCCCTGACCTGGCCGGACGGCAACCCGCCCAACATGATCCTCGACGACGGCGGCGATGCCACCCTGCTGGTGCATAAGGGCGCCGAGTTCGAGAAGGCCGGCAAGGTGCCTGCGGCCAAGAAGACCGATAATGAGGAATGGCAGGCGGTGCTGGCTGTGCTCAAAGAGGATTTTGCCGCGGACAAGAAAAAATGGACCACCGCCGCCAAGGCCATCCGCGGCGTGACCGAGGAAACCACCACCGGGGTGCATCGCCTCTATCAGATGGAGAAGGGCGGCAGTCTGCTTTTCCCTGCCATGAACGTCAATGACTCGGTGACCAAGTCCAAATTTGACAACCTCTACGGTTGCCGCGAATCGTTGATGGACGGCATCAAGCGCGCCACCGATGTGATGGTGGCAGGCAAGCTTGCGGTGATCCTCGGCTACGGCGACGTGGGCAAGGGCTGCGCCCAGGCTTTCCGGGGCTTAGGCGCCCAAGTGTGGGTCACCGAGATCGACCCGATCTGCGCGCTCCAGGCGGCCATGGAAGGCTATCGGGTGATGACCATGGAAGAAGCGGCATCCCAGGGCGACATTTTCGTCACCGCCACCGGCAACGAGAAGGTCATCACCCACGCCCATATGAAGGCCATGAAGGACGAGGCTATCGTTTGCAATATCGGCCATTTTGATTCGGAGATCGACGTGGCCTCCCTGCGCAAGTACACTTGGGAGAACATCAAGCCCCAGGTGGATCACATCGTTTTCCCCGGCGGCAAGAAGATCACCCTGCTGGCGGAAGGCCGCCTGGTAAACCTGGGCTGCGCCACCGGCCACCCGAGCTTCGTGATGTCGGCCTCCTTCACCAACCAGGTGCTGGCCCAGATCGAGCTGTTCGCCAACGCCAAGAAGTACCAGAAAAAGGTCTATGTGCTGCCCAAGGTGCTGGACGAGAAGGTGGCGCGCCTCCATCTCAAGAAGCTCGGCGTGCATCTCACCGAGCTTTCCACGGAGCAGGCCGCGTATATTGATGTGCCGGTGGGCGGCCCATACAAGGCGGACCATTACCGGTATTAATTTCTAAAAAACAGAGTGTGTGACAGGGGCGACGGGTTTCCGGCGCCCCTTTTTTTATGTATGCCTCAAGCCCTTCCCTCTTGCCACCTTGATCATAATAAAGGCCTGCCTCCGTGCTGAACCTTGATCTGCTCATAACAAATGCCACGCTCCTGGCAAATCCGGCTGACGGACGCCTGCTGGCGGCGGCTTATCTTGCCGTGGCGGATGGGGCCATTGCCGGGATTGGCGCAATGGCCGACCTGCCTGCGCGGCCAAGGGCGGATCGGATCATTGACGCCGCAGGCAACCTGGTTATGCCGGGGCTGATCAACTGTCACGGGCATGGGGCCATGACCCTTTTCCGGGGGTTGGCCGATGATCTGCCGCTCATGACCTGGCTCAATGAGCATATCTTCCCGGTCGAAGCACGGCTGGTGGATGCGGAGATGGTGTATTGGTGCAGCAAGCTTGCCGCAGGCGAGATGATCATGGGCGGCACCACAACGGTGGCGGACGTCTATTTTTATGAGGGGGCGGCGGCAAAAGCCTTTTGTGAGACAGGCATGCGGGCGGTGGTGGCCCAAGGCATCATCGATTTCCCGGCGCCTGGCGTGCCGGACCCGGCCCAAAATATTGCAACGGCGGCGGATTTTCTCTCCACCTGGCAGGGGAAAAACCCCCTGCTCACTCCGGCTCTGTTCTGTCATTCTCCCTACACCTGCAGCCCGGAAACCCTGCAGCGGGCCAAGGGGCTGGCCCGCGAAGCCGGAAGTCTTTTTTTTATCCATCTTGCCGAAACCAGGGAAGAGGCGGCACAGCTCAAGGGGCAACACGGCTGCACCCCGGTGGGGTTGCTCCACGGGCTTGGACTGCTGGATGAAGAAACGGTCTGCGTGCACTGCGTCTGGCTGGCAGAAGAGGATATCGAGCTGCTGCGGGAGACCGGAGCCAAAGTGGTCACCTGCCCGGAGAGCAACATGAAGCTCGGCTCGGGCATCGCCCCTCTGGCGGAACTGCTCGCTGCCGGGGTGGAGGTGGGCCTGGGCACGGACGGCTGCGCCAGCAATAACGACTTGGACCTTTTTCAGGAGATGGCAAGTTGCGCCAGGCTGCACAACAAGATTGCCGGCCATGCGCTAACCCGTCTGCCTGCCGCAGCCCTGCTGGGCATGGCCACGGGAGGGGGCGCCGGGGTTTTGGGTCTGGCCCGCCGGACCGGCCGCCTCGCCGTGGGCCTGCGGGCAGACTGTGTCATTCTCGACGGCAGGAGGCAGGCCCACCTGACACCCTTTTGTAATCCGGAGACCCTGGTCTATGCGGGAAGGGGCAGCGATGTCTCCACCGTACTCATTGACGGCAGGGTGGTCATGGAGGAGCGGCGGCTTCTCGCCTTTGATCTGGCGGAAACCCTGGATGAGGTCCGGCGGTTGGCCAAGCGGGTGAGGGCAGGGGAGTGAAAGAGTGAGTGGCGTGAAGCAAAATCAGGAACAGACTCCGGTAGCTTGAAAAGTGCAACTCCAGAGTTCAGGCTGCCTTCCAGCCGTGGGTGCCAACCAGCTTGACAAAACGGACGCTTTCCGCGGCGGTGGTTGTCACCACCCCTCCTTCTTTTCTGACAACCATGAGGGTCTGGCCTTCCAGGTCACCCACCGGCAGGACCATGACGCCAGGGTCCGCCAGCTGATCCACCAGCGGCTGCGGTATCTGCGGCCCGGCGGCGGTGACGATGATCGCTTGGAAGGGGGCATTCTCCGGCCAGCCTTCGGTGCCGTCCGCGACCTTGCTCATGATGTTGTAAATCTGGAGCTGGTCAAAAGTCCGCCGGGCGCGGGCCAGAAGGGGCTTCAGCCGTTCAACCGTATACACCCGTTCGCAGAGCGCGGCGAGGATGGCGGACTGGTAGCCGCAGCCGGTGCCGATCTCCAACACCTTCT
>JAZDIS010000268.1:0-4006 GCA_043804705.1 Pseudomonadota bacterium
AGGTAGATGAACCATTCGCTGACAAAACCATTGAGCGGCGGCAGGCCGCAAATGGCCACGGCCCCGCCGAGAAAGAAAAAGGCGGTGCGCGGCATGGTCCGCAGCAAGCCGCCGTAACGGTCGATCTCCCTGGTGCCGGTGGCCTGGATCACCGAGCCTGCCCCGAGAAAGAGCAGGGACTTGAAAAGGCCGTGGTTGACCACGTGGAGCAGAGCCCCGGCCAGACCGAGGACGACCAGGGGCGGGCTGTGAAAGGTTTTCCCCAGCAGGGCGCAGCCCAGGCCGATCAGGATGATGCCGATATTCTCCACACTGTGATAGGCGAGCAGCCGCTTGATATCATGCTGGGCCAGGGCAAAGACCACGCCCATGATGGCGGAAACCACCCCGAGCACGAGAATCCCCCCGCCCCACCAGGCCGGCTGGCCGGTGTAGAACCCCGCCACCCGGGCCAGGCCGTAGATCCCCATCTTGATCACCACCCCGCTCATGAGGGCGGAAACATGGCTGGGCGCCGCGGCATGCGCCCCTGGCAGCCAGATATGCAGGGGCATGACCCCGGTCTTGAGGCCGAAACCGAACAGGGCCAGAAGAAAAACCGCTCCGGCCTGAAAAGTGGCGCCGTCAAGGGTGGCGGCCTGCGGGAAATCAAAGCTGCCGCCAGGACCGGCCAGAAGAATGAACATGGCAAAAAGGGCCAGGGTGCCGGTGTGGGTGGCGGCAAGATAGACATAGGCAGCCCGGCGGGCCTCTTCCTTTTTCTGCTCGGTGAGGATCAGCAAAAAGCTGCCGATGGCCATGATCTCCCAGGCCATGAGGAAGAGCAGACCGTTGCGGCTGACCGGCAGAAGGGCAATGGCCGCGCCCAGTATGCCGTAAAAGAGCCGGAGCCTGCCCGCCGCCGCACCGTGCCGGGCTTGGGAAAAGTAGCCTAGTCCGTAAACACCGCCCAGCCCGATGATGATCAGAGCGGGCAGCAGAAAGAGCGCGGCCAGCGCGTCCAGTTCGATGGAAAAATTGCCGCCGGGGATGGCCCAGGGGACAGCCAGTACAGGCGCGGGATTTTGCCAGGCCCCGGTAAGCGAAGCGGCAAGGCCAAGGGCCGCGCCGGTCAGCAGGAGGACAACGGAGAGGATTTCGCCGCTCTTTGCCCACCGGCCCCAGGCCAAGGCGGGCAGCCCGGAGCAGAAGATCAGGCTTACGGCGGCAAGGTAGAACTCAGCCAATATCCCTCCTCTCCCTATCTCCTGCCAATCAGACGCAGCAGGCCATCCAGGATGGTATAGGGCTGCGGCGGACAGCCCGGAATATAGAGATCCACCGGCAACAGAGGATCAAGCCCCCGGCTCACCTCGCTGCTGTGCAGAAACGGCCCGCCGTTGATGCCGCAGGCCCCGGCCGCGATGACGATCTTCGGCGCCGGCATCGCCTCATAGGTGTCCAGCACCGCGCTGCGCATGTTTTCCGTGACCGGCCCGGTCAGCAGGAGGCCGTCCGCGTGGCGGGGGGAGGCGACAAACTGGATGCCGAAGCGGCCCAGATCGAAAACCAGGGTGCCGAGCACGTTGCAATCCGCCTCGCAGCCGTTGCAGCCGCCGGCGGAAACCTGGCGCAGCTTGAGGGAGCGGCCGAAGAGCTTCAGCCGCGCAGGCTCAAGCGGCTGGGCCAGAGGATATTCCCCGCCGCTGTATAGCAGATCCTGCCGCTGCCGGACGGCAAGGCGGTAGTCGTTGCCAAAGGTGATCCGGCCGTGAGGGCAGGCCGGGCAATCGGCGCAGAACAGGCAGCGGCCCAGATCAAGAACCAGCCTGCCCTCCACCTGCTTGCAGGCCCCGTAAGGACACAGCGCCTCACAGGCCTTGTCGCAGCCGGAAGGACACTCCCCGTCGAACTTGGGCAGGCCCCGAAAGCGCGGCGGCAATTTCGGCTCCTCCCTCGGGAATTTTCCCGTTCTGAATCCCTGACGCCACCGTTCCCGTATTATCTGCAGCATGCTTTTCTTCCTTTAATTACAAATCAAACCCGCAGTACGACAGGTTAAAACTCTTGTTGCACAGCGGGAAATCGGAAATCTGTTCATCGCGCATCGCCATGGCCAAGCCGCTCCAGTTATGAAAGGAGGGATCAACAATCTTGTAGCGCCGCAGACGGCCATCGCCGCCGGTGAGGCCGACGTGGAGCACTTCGCCCCGCCAGCCTTCCACCAGGGAGATGGCCAGGGCATTGCCCTTGAGCGGTCCGACCGGCGCCCGGATGGGGCCTTCCGGCAGATTATCCATGATCCGCTTGAGCAACTCGATGGAGACGGCGATCTCCCGGCTGCGCACCCTGGCTCTGGCCATGGCATCCCCGGTTTCCTCGGTGATCAAGTCATCGAACAGCTGGCGGTAGACCCCGGTTGGATGGAAAAACCGGCTGTCGCGGGGCACGGCACAGGCCTTGGCCGCCACCCCGACCAGGCCCAGATCCTCGGCCACCGAACGGGACAGACGGCCTCTTCCCTCAAACCGGCTCATAACCGAGGGCGCGTCAAAAAAGAGCTCCAGGGCCCCCATGGTGTTGCCCTCGACACCCTTGAGCCTGGCCAGCATTTCTTCGGCCAGGGAGGGCGCCAGATCAAAAAGCACCCCGCCCGGCCGCACCAGCCCCCGGCCGAAACGGCTGCCGCACAGGGCGGCGGTCAGGTTGAGGTAGTCGCCGCGCAACCGGCCGCAATAGGAGAAGGTGGGCAGAAAGCCGACATCCCCGGCCAGGGCGCCGATGTCTCCCACATGGTTGGCGAGCCGTTCCAGTTCAAGGGCCATGGCGCGGATAGCCTGGGCTTTAGCCGGAACCTCGCAGCCGCTTAAGGCTTCGAGCACCTGGCAATGGGCCAGGCCATGGCCGATGGAGGTATCGCCGGCAATGGTTTCCATCTGCGCCATGGTGGATGGATGGGGGCCGCCCAGCAGCATCCGCTCGATATCCCGGTGCTGGTAGCCAAGGGAGATCTCAAGATGCATCACCTTCTCGCCGTAACACTGGAAACGGAAATGGCCCGGCTCGATGATTCCGGCATGGACCGGACCAACCGCCACCTCGTGCACCCCTTCCCCGTCCACCCGGTAAAATTCCATCTCCCCGATGCGGGGGTGCTGATCCGCCGGCCGATTCCAGGCATCGTGCCCGGCCCGCCAAGCGTTGTGAAAACGGAGCGGCTTGAGCCAGGGATGCCCTTCCGGCACCACCCCGTACTGCTCGGCAATCTCGCGCTCAAAGAGATGCATCTGCGGGCAGTTTGGCGTCAGGGAGGGAAATCGCTCGCCGATGCGGGTCCGGTACACGGCGACACAGGCGTTACGATCCCGGGCGACAAGGGCGAAAAGCTCCAGCGCCCCTTCCCCTTCCTCAACCGGCATGGCAAAACAGGCCACAACCCTGCCCTGTTTGCGGACCTCCGCCAGCAGACAATCGCTGAACTCATCAAAATCAAGGGCCGCCACCAACTCAAGGCCGACGGCCTCGCCGTTTTTCACAAGCTGCGGCTTCAGATTACTCATGGCTTCACCTCCAGCAGTGCGGCCGCTTCGGCAAAGAGCTTCCTGGCCGGCTCGGGCAGGTAGAGCCCCAGGAAAAGAATGATAAGAAGCAGGATCAGCGGGGTCCCGGTGGTCACCATGGTCTCCCGGTAATTGGTGTCTCCTTTTCGCTCAGGCGGCGTGCCGAAAACCACCGAGAGTACCGTGCTGCCCATGCCGATGAAGATGACCGCCAGAAAAAAGAGGAACAGGGCGCCGGTCAGATAATGGCCGCCCGTAAAGATGCCCCGCAGGATGGTAAACTCGCTGATAAACGGGGCAAAGGGCGGCGAGCCGGTAATCGCCAGAAAGCCGAGGAGAAACAGGCTGGCGGAAACCGGCACCAGGGTGATGGCGCCCTGCACCTCGCCCACCCGTTTGCTGGCGAAACGGCGATGGATATTGCCTGCGGAGAGGAAGAGCACACCCTTGGTCAGGGCATTGTTCAT